>PAJN01000020.1 GCA_002710205.1 Methanobacteriota archaeon
TTTGCTTGCCAGCTTTTCAGATAAGGCCAATCTGGCTTCTCTGCCTTTCCAGATTCGAATGCTCTTTGTCCTGCGATTGAAATCGCATTGATTTTGGATGACTCCGAGACAGTGAAGTCTTTGTCCGAAGCCAGTCGCTTCAGAGCCATTCTTGCACGGGATGAATTTGTGATGTCTACTACTCCTACCAACAAAGCGGCTCTCTTCCAAGCAGCCGCAGTCATACTCATTATGCCCTCGATTAGAGCGTTAATTATCGGCTTTGTAGCCACTCTAGATACAGATAGGTGGTAGACTGTAAACTCACAGCAAAATGGGTCTGTATTGATGAGAGGGTTGGTGTATAGGCTTTCAGCAAGGTTGGTTAACTTCTGTTCAGCAATACCGTTTCTGCCAACAGTGTTGGCAGCACTAAGTGTGGCAGTAAGCAAGTTCCTAATCACCCCGTTTTCTCCTAAGTGTCTTCTTCGAGCATATCGTGGTCGAATCGCTGGATTATTGGTGTCCATGCCTAGGAATTCTACGCCTAGGTCTGTGTTTAACCAAATTTCAAGGTCAACTCTACCGAAAGGCATGACTGAATTGTTTGGAGTTTCCCATTCACCGGTCTCTCCTGAAAACATTGGTAGCCATTTGCCACCTTGGTTTCCGTCGTTTACTGAACCAATAATCAACTTAGGCATGCCAGTATTCATTTCAGAAATCACGTTGCGTAGTCTTAGAATTGGCTTTGGATTGTAGCCACGTGAAATTAGTGAAGCAAGAACGCGCATCACTTTGTATTGGTCAAACCAATCAAGCGTACTAGAACACCAAGACTCTAGTACGCCAAAAGCGGGTTCCTTCTTCTCTTCGATTAGCCTAATCATTTCTTGAATCTCAATACCATCGGCAGCAGTTTCGATATCTACGCCTAGAACTTCAGAGAAGTGTACTTGCCCACCACGCAAATCGTAGCCATATGCTTGAATTTTGACTCCCCCCATATCGTGACAATCGATTATTTCCTGGGCGGTCAAGTGTGCCTTGAAATGTGGAATCTTCAGCAACGTGACCTGTAGATCATACCACTCTGGGACTTCATGCCAGAATCCACCAATCGATAGGGAGTTCTTCTTCCTTGGTTTGGGATGAAGACTTAATCGGTCTCCAAAACCGATTATGGTGTCGACAAATGGACACCTGTTTAGTGAGCATGACAATACACGACGCTTGATATTGACTTTAGTCAAAGCAGGACCTTTGTGGACATTTAGGCTTCTAATGAGTCTCTTGCCGGTGACATTGATTTGATCTAGATGCTTGTCCCCGACGATTGTAATGTGCGACCAATCATGAGACAGGCTTAGCTTGTCGACTTCGTTGGTCTTAATCATTAGAGCATCAGTACCTTCGCATTCGACATTCTCGTCTCTAGTGATGATTGCCCCCCATACGCTATCGATAGGCAGGGTTGGGTTAGAGCCAAAACGATGCATTGCATAGAAATCGTTCTTGTCCTTGACACGAATTTCTTCGAAGGCACCCTTGATTTTGATAGTCTGTTCAGGGTACTTGTTGAATGAGATAACCGCGCCGGACTTCTTGATGTTGATCTCCTTTAGGGAATCGAATTCCTCTAGGATTAGCGTTCTTCCATATTGAACGTCCTCGACGGTAATCGATTCAACATCATTACCGATGAATTGTAGACTCTCGTCTAGGTAGGTGATGTTGATATTGCTTTGATTTGGTATTGCTTTGTAAATAGTGTTCATATCGTATCCTCCTTGTCTTTGAAGTTGTCAAATTGAACTTTCATCTTCCGTTGTTGTCTATCGGTGATTTCGGTCCAAATGTGAGCGCTCAGGTGCCGCAGATAGCAACAAATACCATCCGGCATAACTCATTGCCGTGAGGGCTATTTAAGCCCGACGCTTTTCTCGAAAGAAGTGAAAATCCTCCTATGTTTAGACTCCCTTCTTCTGTTTCGAACTATATTATTGGCTTATTATCAATATCAGGATTTCAGTCGGCTTCATAGATTGAGAGTTTTGGAGTTTCAATGACATCGATCATCGAACTAATTTGGGGTTTAGAATTGATTCCAACTATGAATTGTAACCCCTCTTCGATGCAGACATTTTTGACTAGGTCTAACATTGCGATTGCTTCGAATTCACTTAGTGACTCGACATTGAATGAGCAGAAAACAGGTACACATGCGCCATAAGTGCGCTTTCTCATCACAGCTTGCGCAAGATTGGTCAATATCCTTAGTGGCGACATAGAAGCACGCACTGAGCGCCGTCTGGAACTCAAAGAATCGAACTCATCCGGAGTCGACCACCTTCCCGTATAGTCTAGACCAATTCTTGAATCTTGATATCCTATCATTCTAGCCCAATTGTTAGCAAGGGCAATCATGGCACTTCGACAGTAGTTGTCGACTGGTTTGAATATCGATGAATTGTCGTTTGGTCTGTCGCCAACAATAAACGGTTTGTGGAACTTACTCAATACCTGGATGACGTTTTGTCCATGATAAGTTATTGATGTCCCAATTTTTTGAAGCCTAGCTTCCATAGAATATTGTCCAACAAAACATCTTCGAAGCCTGTACTCGCTTTTCTCGGTTCTGAAGGTAACTGAAAATTCAGTTCTGCGAGGGGTTCTGCCGACAAGGAATCGCCTAGAATTACTGAGATTTTCTCTATCCATAAGTTCTGGGTGGTGATTATTCGTGGCAAACATCCATTTCAGTAATCCAAGCAATTCACCGATTTCGTAGTAGCTTTCTGCACTAATTATCGAATTATTAGGGTCCAGTTCTGCAGAAAATGGATACCACATATGGTCGATACCATCGTGTGAGAAAGAGCAAATCTCTCTTATGGATTCCACTTGAATGACCCCTTTTTGAACTTCGTCTTAGTTGTTGTTTTCACACTGTAAGGGGGTGATTTGAAAATCAAGGAACTTGGGCGTGAATTGACATAATTCTTGATCATCTGTCGAAGATTTTGGTTGGATTCATCTACATAGTACCGAGGTATTCTCGCTTTGTTAGCTCGAATAGGATTTAAGCGCCCGTTAACGAATCTAGATGTAATCATAAATTGACACCCGTATTCATTTGCCAATTCTTCAAAAACACCGTATAAACCGTCGACTTTGGCCTTATCCAGGCCAAGATCAATTTCGTCGATTAGAATAACCTTAGAGAGGGTATTATTTTCGATATCTTGCATTAGATTGACTATTTTTGCAATAACAAAAATGATTTTTCCATCGCCACCTGCCAGAGTAGAAAGGTGCCTGAGTTGTCCATTGCGGTACTCTGCCATCACATCATTTCCAACAATGCGTAATGTTCTAACTCTACTTTTTGCCATTGGCAGGAATTGGTTAATCAAAGCGATATGTTCTTTTGATTTGGAAAATAATGGATTCACCTCTACCGTAGTTCCGCTAGTCCAGAAATAGAAATCCTTCCTAGAGGTCTCAAACCCATCAATGGTAGTAATCGGCTTTAGTTTCTTGAAATATTCAATCACTCCGCCATCACGATAAAAGTCACGTCCATCTCCTTCGCCGACATAGAGATGTAGATCTGTAGTCAGGTCTCCTAGCATCACTCTGCGCAGGTAGTGTTCCTTGTCATCTGCGATAAACCTCATTTCGATTAAGCACTCATCAGTGCTGTAACTAGGGTGCCAGTTGCCACCCCATGGGCTAGTAGTGCGTCCAGAAAGAGCTTGAGAAATTACTCTCACTAACGAGGTTTTACCAGAAGAATTCCCTCCAACAATTGTGTTTATACCCTTGTCAAAATTGAATGTGTGAAGGCCATCAAAGGCCATGTAATTCCTGCAAGCAACTGAAATGATTTTCTGAATTGGAATTGTGTCACTCTCTGCCACCATAATGTCAGTCATAATCTTGCATCGGTTAGGGTATTGAAAAACCCAACGAAATCAAATTACAATTTATTGATGGTCAAGAGGCTTAGAAATCGAGAACCTAAACTGCTTAGCAGACTCCTCTAGAGAAGCTACACCGGGCAGAACTCTTCCTGCTAATAGATCAAGACATGCTCCACCGCCAGTTGATACATGCCCCATCTTATTCGCAAGGCCACGTTGGCTGACTAAAGTCGCAGTATGTCCGCCACCCATTACTGCATAGCCATCTCCTTCAGCACAAGCGTTCAACATCTCGACAGTACCTAGAGCGAAGTCGGTTTGCTCGAATACGCCTGCTGGACCGTTGAGAATAATCGTTCCAGCACTCTTGATGGCCTTTGAAAGAGCACGAATACTGGTNATTCCAAGATCAAAGATAGGTGCCTCAATTGGCAGATTTTGGATGGGATGGTCGACTCTGTTTCCGGTAATGTGCAAAGCAACATCGCTAGGCATAATGATACACTCTGGGAAATCGACTAGTAATTTACTAGCTTTGGCCACAGTGTCATCCCACGAATTCCCGAGTTCACCTTTCAAGAAATCAACATTCAGATTACCAATGTCAATGTCTGAAATGTATAGGAATAGATTTGCAACTCCACCTGTCACCCAGATGTGGTCACATGTTCCTCCACGAAGCATATTATCTGCCACGGTAACGGAATCATCGACTTTGATCCCGCCTAGTACAGCAATACATGGCCTCTTCGGATTATCCAAAGCTTGGCCGAGTTTGGATAATTCATAATTCATCAATTCTCCAGCAATACAAGGTAAGGTGTTGGTAAATCCAACAATTGATGGAGAACTCCTGTGAGCACAAGCAAATGCATCGTTAACAAATGCATCAGCAATCAGAGAAAGGTTCTGAACCATTTGAGTGCCAGCCATGATGTCGAAGTCGCCCTTGGTGTTGTTTTCTTCATCATCCATACGTACATTATTCAGCATCAGTATTTCGCCATCTTCAAGGCTTTCAATAGCGGTTAATGCTTTCTTGCCGTAGATGTCATCCACCCATTTCACATTACGTCCAAGTAGCCTGCCTAATTCTCTGGCATGGCCTAGAGTAGATGTGAAATCCTTCTTTCCAGGTCTGGATTGGTGGGCAAGAAGTATGACTTTGGATTTTGATAATCTGTTCAAAGTTGGTAGAATCCTGCGCATTCTTGTGTCGTCCAAGAAAACATTGGTTTCCGGGTCGAGAGGAGAGTTGATGTCAACGCGCACCAGTACAATGCGCCCGTCGAGGTCTACCTCGTCGAGGGTGAGGACCTTTGCCATCAATCACTCCCAGCGGCCCACGGTTTTTGATTCGACCGGTCCAAACGCGCGTGCTTTGATAGGCAAAGGCGCGAAATCTCATATACCCACATAGAGCGATGAGAGTCATGGCGCGCGAGGATTCCTTTGAAGGCCCTCGCAAGCGTGCAAAAACCACAACTTCCTCATTTGGAGTTTCAAAGCGAGAAGGACATGACTCTTCAGTGTACTACAACTCAAGGATGTATGATGATTTAGTTTCCCAGAGGGATGTGGGGCAAGCGCAAGAATTCCCTAGTGAACTGGAAAATATGGTAATTAATGGCGATTCCAGAAATGTTCCAATTCCTGATAATTGCGTACATTTAGTGGTCACTTCACCTCCATATAATGCATCAAAGGCCTATGATGAAGATCTATCTCTTACAGAATACCTTGGCTTATTGCATGAGGTTTTTTCTGAATGTTACCGTATATTGGCACCTGGGGGAAGAATGGTGGTCAATGTAGCAAACCTAGGTCGCAAGCCATACATTCCACTTGCTAGTCACATCAATCTGATAATGCATGAAATTGGATTCATGCACCGAGGAGAAGTGATTTGGGATAAATCAGCTAGTGCTGGTTCATCATGTGCATGGGGTTCATTCCAATCTGCATCCAATCCATGTTTGAGAGATATTCATGAGTACATGCTGATGTTCTCAAAGGGAGATTACAAACTCCCCCGTACCAAGGATGAAAGAGCAGATGGTAGAATTGATACGATTGGAAGAGATGAATTTATTCAGCAGACAAAATCGATTTGGTCATTCTCGACAGAATCTGCTAAACGAGTAAATCATCCAGCTCCTTTCCCCATTGAATTGCCCAAGAGGTGTATTGAGATGTTCACATTCTTAGGCGACGTAGTGTTTGATCCATTCCTTGGTTCAGGTACAACCGCTGTAGCCGCTAAACAGGCTGGAAGAATCTACATTGGTTGTGATATTTCCGATGAATATTGCACTATTGCAGAACAAAGATTAGAATCGACTGAAGCCTACGTTACCGAGGTCGTTAAGGCAGAATAAACTCTCTAAATCTGATTATTCTAGTAAAGGAAGTCGTTTTGAACTGATGGCACTAGGAACTAGCCATGGAGGGCGAACTAACGACTTTGGTTGGTCCTGAAGGTGAAGACTGGCGAGTTCCAGTCTCGGAATTAGAATTCAGACAGAAAGAACTCGCCTCAAGACTTTCAGAAAATGGGCTTGAAGCAGCACTCATACAAACTCCAGTCGATTTGTATTACTACGCTGGAGGCAGACAAAACGGAACCTTGCTTGTTACTGCTGAAGGCGAATCCAGGCTTTTCGTTAGGCGTTCAATGTCTCGTGCTAAGCACGAATCTGGTGGCGATGATTCCCCACATACAGTTGAATCGTTCCCAAGGATGGCGGCATTCGCAGAAGAAATTGGGTGTAATCCTGCAATGCAGTTTGGTGAACTACCACACACATTTGCAACACGTTTTGCCTCCAAGGTTGGAGCTTCGCAAGATTGTACTCAAATCGTTCATTCACAAAGAGAAGTAAAGAGCGATTGGGAATTGGAAATGATGGCTGAAGGTGCAAATGTGCAGATGGCCATGTTCGAGGCGGTTGCTGCTGTTGGCGGAGAAGGTGTCCCTGAGATTGAATTGGTTGCTGCAGCAGAGGCAGTAAGCCGTGCAGCAGGATTTGGCGGGAATGTGCAAATGCGTAGATTCCCTCTTCAGTGTGATAGAGGAGTAATTGTTTCAGGAAGAGCAGGGGGTATCCCGTCTTTCTTCGATTCTGCAATTGGTGGCACAGGGCCTCATCCAATGGCTTCTATGGGTAGCGGATTTACCAAGATCAAGGCAAATGAGCCAGTTTTGGTCGACCTAGTTCACCTGCATAGAGGATATGTTGTAGACACGACAAGAATGTTCGTTGCAGGCACACTTCCTGCTGTTTGGCAGGAGAGATTAGAGGATATGGTTGCAGTCAAAGAAGAGGTTGTAGATGTCCTAGACCAGGGCTTAGATTGCTCACAGGCATGGCGCCAGGGGCTTGCTTTAGCTGAAGAGTTAGGGCATGGAGACCATCTGATGGGTATGGCTCCAGACCAATCACGATTCCTCGGTCATTCTGTGGGGTTACAGCTTGATGAATCTCCAGTTGTGGCAGAAGGGTTCGACCGCCCTCTTCCTGTAGGCGGCACTATGGCGATCGAGCCCAAAGTAGTGCATTCAAACGGAAGTATTGGTAGTGAAGATACGTGGGTAAGAGACGAAGAAGGAATGCGTCCAATCACTGCGGATGGAGCGATTCCTTGGATAACTGAATGGTGATAATATGGGTGAAAAAATAGTATTAGATGAAGAATTTACAGAGAAAATTAGCGATTGGGATGAGTCCGATGTTGGAAAGAGAATCGCTAAGCGTGTGACTCCCAATGGCACATATTTCAACGAATTAGTCGTGCATGTATTTTGTCAATTTTGCGCATCAGAATTCATCGGTCCAGCAAGAGAAGCCGGCGGTTTCCTTGGAGGGCACGAATGTTTCCACGCATGGGAAATATCACAAGCCATCGGCCGTGAGGACGGACTGGTGGAGTAGATGGCAAAGCCGTATTCAACTAGTCACATTGGTTTTGTATCCTCTGGTTTTACCGACATGCGCTTATCAGGCGCAGTCAAAGAGCAATTAGTTGACATGCTAGTTGCGGAAGTCGATAACATGGTTCCTGCAATGGAAGCAGCAACCCTTGCAGCAACTCCTGACAAGAAAACGCTAGATGATACAAACCGCACTCGATTGAACTACAATCGAACTCGTGAATTGATGATTGAGAGATTAGGCGAATTAGAAAGCGTAGGTTCAGAAGCAGTACAAGCAGGAATCGAACATCTTGAAACCCACCTCAAGAAAATCCTTCACGCAGCTGAAAGTGCAGCAGCGAAGGACCGAGTTAACACGATCAAACCACGACACCTTTCAGCGGTAACATCTGCTTCTTCAGAACAAACAGAAACCACGGAATCTATCGCTGTAGAGGTAGAAGAAGATGTGTTAGAGGGCCAGATTAGCGGTTCAGCACTTACTCCTTCGGTGGTAAGGAAAATGTCACGAGCATTTGCAGGAATGTCTGTCACAGATGCAGCAATAGAAGAACTACTACTGTGGTATTATGAGGTTGTAGACGAGGTAGGTCAAAACATCAGAGAACATGCACAACTCGGTTCAAACCCAGCGGCTTTCATCGATGCAATTGACAAGATGAAGGATTTGATGATGCTAGGTTGGATACGAAGAATGTTAGTCAAAGCAGGCGAAGACGCTGAAGAGCGTGGCTACAAGAAAATCGATGTAGAGCAACTGATTCACTTAGACCCATTTGAATAATCTACCAGGCAATATTTCCTAGAATAGAATACGATGCTGGAGATAAGCCATGAGCGATGAAAACATAGAAGCAGACTTTACCCGTTATACAATTTCGACAATCTTCTTTGTAGGAATGGGCGTCTTACTTTATGCCATCAATATCGATTTGTTGAGTCTCGTCAACCAATCAGTCAATAGTTTCCATTCAACTTCATCATTAGTATTTTCATGGCGCTTAATCTGCTTATCAGTTGGTATTTGTGCTATTATCTACATGTTCAATTGCGGACCTGGGAATATGAGAGTACAGATGTTAAAAAATTCTGAAGAAGCGATATATCACCCAGATGGAATTGAAAAATTCATAACTTTCAGTAGTTGGACATTACTGGTAAACGTAATTTATTTCGCCAGTGCTAGTCTGGTTCAAGCTCTCGATTATCTTGAAATTTCAAGCCCACACATCCTTTCGCAAATCCAGGTATTTGCGTTTTGTACCGGTATCGCAATTGCCTTTCTAACAGCAACTATAGTTCGTCACATCATCTTACCTGATGAAGCAAAACTAGGTCGCAATGTAGATCACATGTTCCTTTTTCATGAACAAATAATGCATAATTTTGCAGCGATATTTTTAGCGATTGAATTAATCATACTACGGCCGAATCTAATCTCAGAGTTTGCAATCTTTGGATTATTTTTAGGGATCATATATGTTGTATTTGCCTATTTGTTTGCTTACTTTGGCGGAGGTTATCTCGCATACAGTTTCATTCATCCAAAGCCCAAAATCGCACCATTTCTAGTAATCGGCCTTGCTAGCGTTATTGCAATTTTTTACACAGGTTTGTGGTTTATTTCCACTTTAGACCAAGCTCTTGCAGGGATTTTATTATCAGCCTGGGTGATGTTAATCGTTCAGTTCAAACCGAATAAGTGAGTAACACTTCACCTTTCAAAGCAGTGGGTACCCTTCGCTTTGTGCAGTAACTTCACAGAGATGCTGCGAAGGCAACTACGGCGTCGTAGTCAGGCTCGACACCAGGGTTTTCAGCAACCCAGCGATGTTGTACTACGCCTTCTTTGTCGATTACAATAACAACTCTGTTGGCACTTACATAGCCTTCGATACCTCCTAGTCCAGTGAAGGTAGCATCATACATTTTGACTACATTCCTGTCTACGTCAGAGAGCAATGTGAATTCGAGTTCATACTTACGTGCAAATTCTGCGTTGGCCCAAGGAGAGTCAACACTTATTCCAAGAACTACGGCATTTGCATCATTTAGCTTAGCCATATTATCTTGGAAAGCGCACATTTCCTTGTCACATACTCCTGTGAATGCTCCAGGATAAAATGCTAGGACTACAGTTTTACCAGAGTAATCAGATAACGAAATATCGTCCTTGCTAGTGTTTTTCAGAGTAAAGTTAGGCGCAGAGTCTCCAGTTTTGACCATGTTTAGGCCAATAATCTCTGGCGTATATCGCTTTCGATATTAAAAACTCAAAACAAATCCGCATTCATGACCTTGTTCCATGCTGTGATGAAGTCAGAAACGAACTTGTCCTTGTTATCATCTTGAGCATAGACTTCAGCGATCGCACGAAGTTGTGAATTGCTTCCGAATACTAGGTCATATCTTGTTGCTCTGCGAACCTTTTCTCCAGAGGAACGGTCGTGGGCTTCGTAAGAGTTGCTTCCAGTTGGTGTCCACTTGACATTCATATCCATCAGTGTGTTGAACCAATCACTATCTAGAGTAGAGCCATCAGAGAACAAACCTCTGTCATCTGAAGAGATACCAAGAGATCTCATTCCACCGACTAGAACAGTCATTTCTGGAGCGGTCAGGCCTAGAAGTTGAGCCTTGTCAAGCATCATTTCTTCTGGGCTAACTGCGTAGTTAGTCTTCAGGTAGTTTCTGAATCCACAGGAAACTGGCTCAAGAACAGCGAACGAATCAGCATCGGTTTGCTCAGCACTTGCATCTCCACGGCCAGGTGTGAATGGAACATCCTTTCCAGATGCCATCTCGATACCTACGTTGCCTGCAAGGACGATTGTGTCGGCCATGCTTGCACCATTTGCTTCAGCAATTCCGCCTAGAACACCTAGAACCTTGGACAGTTGCTCAGGCTTGTTAGCTTCCCAATCCTTCTGAGGTGAAAGTCTGATGCGAGCACCATTTGCTCCACCACGGAAGTCAGAGCCACGGAATGTGGATGCACTTGCCCATGCGGTTTCAACCATTTCAGGGATTGAAAGTCCGCTTCCCTTGATTGCTTCCTTAACAGCGTTTACATCGTATGATGTACTTCCTGCTGGAACTGGGTCTTGCCAAATTAAGTCCTCACTAGGAACATCTGGTCCGAGGTATCTTGCCTTCGGTCCCATGTCACGGTGAAGTAGTTTGAACCATGCACGTGCGAAAGCATCGCCAAATGCATCAGGGTTCTCGTGGAAGTGCTTGGAGATCTTTCTGTAAGCAGGGTCACGAATCATTGCCATGTCAGCGGTTGTCATCATTGTTGGAACCTTCATAGAAGAATCTTCAGCATCAGGTGCCATATCTTCCTCATCAGGGTTTTCAGGAGTCCACTGGTTTGCTCCAGCTGGGCTCTTTACTAGTTTCCAATTGTCTTCGTACTTGAAAAGAAGGTCGAAGTATCCATTATCCCATTGAGTAGGGTTAGCAGTCCATGCTCCTTCGATTCCTGAAGTGATAGTGTCTCTTCCTTTTCCAGAGCCGTGAGTGCTCATCCATCCGAATCCTTGCTCTTCTACTGCAGCGCCTTCTGGCTCAGAGCCAACATGTGCAGCATCGCCAGCACCGTGTGCCTTACCGAAAGTGTGACCTCCAGCAGTCAGTGCGACAGTCTCTTCATCATCCATTGCCATTCTGGCGAAGGTTTCTCTGATATCTTGAGCACTCAGTAGCGGGTCAGGATTTCCGTTTGGCCCTTCAGGATTAACATAGATCAATCCCATCTGAACAGCAGCCAGTGGGTTTTCCAGGTCTTGGCGTGTGTCTCCATATCTGTTGTCACCTAGCCATTCATCTTCTGCACCCCAGTAGATGTCCTCTTCAGGGTGCCAAATATCTGGGCGTCCTCCTCCGAATCCGAATACAGGTCCGCCCATGGACTCGATAGCAATAATTCCGGTAAGCACCAGTAGGTCAGCCCAACTGATTCCATTTCCATACTTCTGTTTGATTGGCCAAAGCAGTCTGCGAGCCTTGTCCAAGTTTCCGTTATCTGGCCAGCTGTTCAAAGGAGCAAATCTCTGTGCTCCAGTTCCTGCTCCACCACGTCCATCACCAATTCGGTATGTACCTGCAGCGTGCCAGGTCATTCTGATGAAGAATGGCCCATAGTGTCCATAGTCTGCTGGCCACCAATCTTGGCTGTCTGTCATCAAAGCGTGTAGATCTGCTTTGAGCTCAGCGTAATCGATAGAATTGAACGCATCTTTGTACACGAAGTTAGAACCCATTGGGTTAGACTTCGAGTCGTGCTGATGTAAGATTCCCAGATTCAACTGGTTTGGCCACCAGTCTACATTCTTCATTCCAGTATTGCTTGTGCTATGTGCTCCGTGCATTACGGGGCAGCCACCTTCATCGCCCATTCCTTTCATCGTACTCGCCAACATAATCCCTAAATGGTAGTCACATATGAATTATAGTGTTCTTGCGAATGTCAAATCTCATTCCGGTGAGTACCAGTGTCCAAATTGAATCGAATAAATAGTTCAAATTGGAAGGATTTTTTTAACTTAAATTTAGTGTATGTTATGTTTTCAAAAAAGGATTGTGAACAGTGTGAACAACTAGAAGCAGGGATAAACATAATCGAAAATTCGATTCGATACGAATGTGCAAGGTTGTATTGAAGCGAATATCAATACATTACCTACTGGTGGTCAGTCTATGCAGACAATAATCCTGTCAGCGTTATTCGCAGGATTTGTCGCAATCCTAGTTACTGTAGCAATTGAGAAATGGGGAGGTATTGTAGGAGGAGTATTAGGAACTCTTCCCACTACTATTGTTCCAGCAGCAATGGGCATGTATGTTGAAGCAGGACCTGATGATCTAGCAACAAGCATGTCTCTAATTCCATTTTGGATGCTATTGAATGCACTATTCGTTGCCTCGTGGGTTGTATATCCGCGGATGAAAGAGGGAGTGAGTCTCGGCCAGATGATTTTCGTCAGTCTCGGATTTTGGACTGTACTGGCAGTACTGATGACGATTTCATTGAGTGAAGCATTGAACCATCTTTCTGAAACTACTGTTGGAGTTGCAGGCTTTGTATGTTTAGTTGGACTTGGACTATGGATGACCTGGACTCCCATTGCTGCGCCTAAAGGAAAGAATCCGGTCACGAAAATAGTTCTTGTAATGAGGGGCTTAGCAGCAGCTACGGCCATAGGAATCGCAGTACAATTCTCGGGTATGGGAATGCCAATTATTGCTGGATTAGCATCTGTATTCCCTGCGATATTCTTGACTACGATGGTGGCATTGTGGATCTCTCAGGGTTCTGATGTTCCCACTGGTGCAGCAGGACCAATGATGTTGGGCGGCTCCTCCGTTGCAATGTATTCACTGATTGCGCCTTGGGCTTTACCTGAGTACGGAATCTATGCGGGCTCAGCAATTTGTTGGATAATCGCTGTTGTACTAACTTCGCTACCAGCTTACACGTGGCTGTCCTGGCGAAAAATGAAATTGAAGATATCTAGTTGACTTTACACCAATGGTACATCGATTGAATAACCGGTGCCAGTAATTACATTCCCAAAAAGAAAACCATAACCATCACACTGACTACTACAATCAGTATGACTTGGGTTAACAGAGAAGGGCCTTCTTTGTCACTTTGAGCGAGGTCATTCCACTGTTCAGTCATTGTTGGATACCCCGATTAAGAGTTCTAGTCCAGCGGTCACTTGCAGGGACTCCGACCACATTTAGGGTTGCAAATGTAACTCCTTTCGTGCCTAACAATTTGGTTCTGAAACTGTCCAGGTCGAGAAGACAACAAGGGCAGTGTGGTCTACTAGGTTTGACTGTGATAGTAACCTCTCCATCTTCTGCTACGTCGATGTTTTGGACAATCTCTCTCTTCGCCCAAGGCAACTCATCATGGGGATCAACCCACTCCGCTGCTAGGCGTGCAACTCTTCTTTGAAGCGCTGCATGTTTTCGACTCACTCAATATCCTCCAAGCGTAATTTTTCGACCTTGCCTTCAGCCTCAGCCAATTCTTCTTGGCAGGATTTCAAGAGTTTGGAACCTTCTTCAAACAGTTTCAATGTCTCGTCTAGGTCAGTGCCTCCAGCCTCAAGTGCGGCTACAATTTCTTCCAATCTTTTCATCGCTTCAGCATAACTCATTCTTTCACCTCAGTTTGTACTTGGCCGTCCTTCAATACCACCGTGAGTGGGTCACCCTGTTTCAACCCGACGATGCTTGTCACAGGTTTTCCTTTTTCATCCATTGCCATAGAATAGCCTCGTTCTAACACTCTAGTTGGATTGGTTGATTTTAGTATGGATTCGAACCCTGTGTGGCGATTTTTCTGTATCATGAAGAATCTTTCAACCGAAGAAACCATTCTGCTCGACAATTGTGATTGTCGTAATTTTGCGTTAGAAATTCCACGCATTGGAGCAGCGCTTAGTCTGAAAATCAGGTTTGAGATTTTCTCATTTTGTCTAACAAATAATTTGTCAAGAGCAAAATCTAGACGGTCTTGTGCTTGAGCAATCATTGCAACCAACTCATCTTTGATTGGAACAACTCTTTCAATTGCATTGGATGGTGTTGAAGCACGTATGTCTGCAATCATGTCACTGACCATATAATCAGACTCATGACCAACTGCACTGACAACCGGTACCGAACAATCGATCATCGCTTGACAAACCGATTCGAGATTGAATGACCACAAATCTTCAGGAGAACCTCCTCCTCTACCTACAATTATCAAATCTGCATTTTTCTCTGCATGTTTGATAGCGCGTACTATTTGTCCAGGAGCCTCGCTACCTTGGACTAATACAGGAATAACAGTGTAAGAAAAATTAGGCCAACGGTCAGCGATTAATCTCTCCATGTCGGCTAGTGCAGCACTTCCTGCACCGGTGATGATATGCATTTTTTTCGGTATCAATGGCGCAGGTTTTCGGGGTCGATCCATGGTTCCATCTTGACGCCATTTCTGAATCAACTCTTGACGAGCCTTTTCCAATTCTCCAATACTCTTTACAGGTTGAACTCTAGACGCTTTGAATTGCATTCTGCCGGTTTTCACATAGACATCGATTCCACCGAGGGCAATCAATTTCGTGCCCTCTTTGATGTTTTGGGAAATAAATGAGTCATTCCCTCCGAATAGCACGCAATCAATCGAACCTTTGCTATCTGTGAGCGTGAAGTATGTATGTCCCGAGCGAGCAAGAGTGAACTTTGTCAATTCGCCAATAATTGCTGCGTTGCTAAGGTATGGCTCATTGACTAGAGCACTTCGAGCTAGAGCCACAAATTGCCCTACCTCCACTGCCTCGCCCGCCATGATTGAGAATTAATGTCCGTGGTTCTTGAATAATCCCATTTTCAAGGAAGGAGTTTTGAGGGGGCGGCATTTCGGCATATCTGTTCCAGTACGGGGTTGGCCCCTCTAGGAATGGTGATATTATGACCGACAAGGATGCTTCAAAGGATAATCCTGATGAAGAAGAGGACTGGATGTCTTATGCCAATGCTGGCTTTGGGTCGACCGATTATTCTCTTTGGGATGATGCTGGTCAAGAGGCAGAAGTAGTCGATGAGCCAGAATGGGAAGAGGAGAATCTTCAACTCGATACAGGGGAAGAAGAGATTCCTGCAGCTCCTAAGCCGGCAGGACTCAAGCATCTAGTACGACTAGGTTCTTGCAACCATTGTTTGGGGCGTGTTGGTGGAAAGAAGAGATTCAGCCAATCTAACTTAGAATCAGGAATTGAAATTAGAGCAAGCGTTGTTGAAACGGATTCAACAATGTCAAATGCTAGAGAGGAAACACCACTATGTCCATTCTGTGAAAATTTATTCGATGAAGCTCCATTATTGGCAGAATTGATTCATGAATCGATTGGTGACAGAGATTGCTCAAGGTTGCAATTGGGAGCGAGGATTCCTAAAGACCAAACTGAAGCTGAAGATCATCTGCGCAAGAGGTTTGGAGCCGGTGGTTCATCACCTCTGAAGTCTAGTTTAGTCGAAGAGGTAGCACGCCAACTCGGAGAACTTGGAATGGGTCAAAATTTGGTTGTTGAAAAACCCGAAATTCTTGCACTAATCGACGTTCTAACACTAACGGTAGAACTTGATATTCGCTCACATTATGTGTATGGCAGATATCGTAAATTGGAGAGAGGAATCCCTCAAACAAAGTGGCCATGCCGTGCATGCAAGGGGCGAGGTTGTCAGAAATGCGACAACACTGGTTTGCAATACAAATCATCTGTTCAGGGCTTGATTGGAGACCCAATACTGGATATATTTGGTAGCGAAGAACATGCTTTCCACGGAATGGGAAGAGAAGATATTGACGTTAGATGTATGGGACGGGGTCGGCCGTTTGTAATCGAATTAAAGAGGCCTCACAAGCGTGATATCGATGTGAACATCATAATGGAAGCAATCAATTCAAGTGCTGAAGGCCGAATCGAAGTCTCTGACATGAGGCCTTCCAATAGAAGCGAGGTTGTTAGGGTAAAAGACACACCTGCTGAGAAATCATATACAATCAGATATTTGATTGAACCAATGACTCAAACTGAACTTGATACTTTGACTCAGGTGATGGAAGTCCCGAGCAATAATCAAGATAGAAATCGGCGTAAAAAGAACCACTATCGTAGAAAGAAAAAGGAACCCGAAGTCGAGGAAGAAATTGATTACTCTTCCATGAAAAAGGCTGAATTAGCAGAATTATGTGTGCAGAAAGGTCTTGCAAAAAGTGGAACTAAGGACGTTTTGATAGAGAGACTTTCTTCTTTCAAAGAAGAGACATTACCTCTACCAGATCGAGATTATGTTATGGAGATAATGACCAATCTACAGGGCTGCACTTTAGCACAGAGAACCCCCGAGAGGGTTGCCCATCGCCGTGCCGATAAGATTCGCAAAAGGAAAGTCCTCGAAACTTCCAGCCCTTCGATTGAGGAAGATGGGGATGGAAATTTGATTGCAGAATTCAGTTTAAGATGTGAATCCGGTACTTATGTCAAAGAAACAGTGCATGGCGATAATGGTAGAACACAACCATCCATTGCCTCCTTAATCAAGGCTAAATGTACAGTTGAATGGCTCGATGTCGCCGATATTCATGCAGATTAGCGCGTCGCGGTGCTTATATGGGTCGGGTAGGTCGGCAGGTTGCTTCGAATGGTCTTATGACACGAGAGGCGGGAGAGCGATTATCATGCAGAGGTCGAAAGGGCAGCGCCAAGGTACCCGAACAATCCTACGTCGCGGACGTCATCAAAGAGGCCGCGTAAACATTTCTCGCATCATGCATAACTACTCCGAAGGCGACCGTGTTGCTATCGTTTTAGATGGTGGACAACAAATGGGAATGCCTCACCGCAGATTCCAAGGACGAACTGGATTTATCCAGGGCCGTCAAGGTAAAGCTTGGGTCGTCGCTGTAAAGGACGGCAACATGCAGAAGACAGTTGTAGCACGACCAGAGCATCTTCGACCACTGGAGTGATTTTCATGGATGAAGAAGGAACTTTCACAGATTATGCATCCGTAAGGGATATGCTACTACACGCTCAGGAACGTCGTGGTTTCTTGACATACGAACAGAAGGCTGCTCTACAACACGCAGAGTGGGCTGCAAGTAACAACCGCAATGGTTACTCTACTGACCCCAAGGTCTTCAATGATATTTTCAGTGCAATCATGGAAATTGAATTATTCCAGAAGTATCCTGAATTGGCAGCTAAACTAGCAGAATTGATGCCAATGCACGAAGACGATGTACGTGCTGTAATCGCTAGCCGTCGTATTTCCATTGACGGTGGAGATGTTAGTGCAGTTCTTGACATCGTTCGCCAACATGTTGGCGTTGAATGAATAAAACCGACAACCGGTGATAACCATGCGTAACGACCATCGCGGCGGCCAGCGCAGGAATCCTCGCGACAGACCGGATCCACTTCTCCAAGTTGAATGGTGTCGAGTTATCGACCACCCTGAAAATGATGCTGCAATTGTAGTTGTAACCGAGCCGGCGTTGCACGTAATACGCCTGCGTCCAAAGCCAAGTGCTGATATGCAGATGGTCGGAGATAGAATCTACATGGGTATTGATCATGCGCAGAGAGAAGTAGTTCAGGATGTTCTAGGATTTGCTAGAATCCGAGATTTGTCTAATGCCGCATCAATTGAATTACCAATTATCATTCAACAAATTATCGAGGATTCACCAGATGTTTTCATTCAGCAATTCTTCAACAGAGCAGGAAACCTATCTTTGAAGATGCACGCATTTGAGTTGTTGCCAGGTGTTGGAAACAAGAAAGCAATGGAGATGGTTGCTAGCAGAGGACGCGTAGGTTGGGAAAATTTCACTCAACTTAACGAGGATTGTAACATCAATGCTGCAGAACTACTTGCAAAGCGTTTCGTCTCTGAGATTGAGGATAGAGGACTACAACCTAGGTTGTTGGATCTACTATTACGACAGGATGAGTGATTCACATGGGCCATGGAGCCCGAGTTTTGATTGACCGCTTGCGTATGCGTAAAGATAACGTCAAAGCGCTGGGTCAGCATTTCTTGAACAATGAAGAAATACTTGACGAAACAATGCGTTTAGCAGAGATTTCTTCTGAAGATAATGTCATTGAAATTGGGCCCGGTCCTGGGGTTTTGACAGAAAGATTGCTCGCAACGGGTTGTACATTGACATCGATTGAAATCGACCCAGAAGTTTGCGAATTTCTGAGAGACAATTTCCCTAACTTAGATTTGATTGAGGGCGATGCTCTTGAGGTAAAATGGCCAAATGCAAACAAAGTCGTTGCAAATATTCCATACCAGATATCTTCGCCACTAATTGACGTAATCACTCGTAATAATTCGATTGACTATGTTGTAATTTTAGTTCAGGAAGAGTTCGCTGAAAGATTGGTTGTTGAATGGGAAAGTGATAGAGGTAGTTTAGGGATGTGTACAATGCTAGATTGGGATTGTACATTCGAAATGCGTGTTGGACCACATTGTTTCACTCCTTCACCTCAAGTTCACTCACGTTTGGTAACTATGAGGCGTAAGGAATCTCCGGACAATTCGAAGCTGGCGAAATTATTGATTCGGCAAGCCTTCGCTCAGAGACGCAAAAAACTTCGAAACACGCTTTCAAAAGCGCCAAAAAGAATCTCTCGAGTAAAAGGGTGGCATGCAAAACTCTATCGCGATATCATTCAGTCCCTCGATTGGGATTTGTTTGAAGAAAGGCCTGAGGATTTAGAAATCGAAGATTGGCTCGAATTAACACGACTTCTTGAGGATGCTCGTGAGGCGATGGGTTGACATCTAACCGCCCGCTCGGCCTGTCCCGTCGGAGGGGTGCACATGGCAAAGAAGGACACATATCTGGCTCTACTTCGTCGAGGAATCGACGAGACAACGGCAATGCAATTAGCAGATGCTGGAATCAAAATTGGAGATCTGAAAAAGATCGACAAAACACAACTGGTTGAAAACTATGGATTGAAGCCAGATATCGCTGAAGGTGTCCTTGAAATCATTTCAGCAGGCCCTCAGTCTCACGGAAAGGAAAGATTCCTTTCCAAGGTCCTTGCTCCAGAAAGAAAGCCTGAGAGCAAAATCGAGGAATTGAAATTCAAGCGCGAACAGAAGGATGTTCTCTCGGAATTAGCTGAACAGAAGGAAAGGCTAAAACTTGCGAAGGTCGAAGCATTCCGTTCAAAGAAACTGGTAATGAATCGTCTTGGAAAGACTGTCGAATTGATTGTTAAGTTGGAAAACAACTTACACGACGAGGGCAAGGATGACCAGAAGGTCAAGATTCGAGACCAATTGGAAACACGTGGCCTAGAAGCTGCTCGTGACCACGAGATGCTTGAACTTGAAGGAACTCCTCAAGACATTGTAGACTTCCGCAGAAAGATAGTTCCTACATTGATTCTACACGCATGCCCTGAATGCGGTGAGGAAATGGACCCAAGAACCAGCAGGAACCCAGATGACTCTGAAAACTGGTCATTCATCTGCTGGGAGTGTGAAACACCGTTCTCACCAGGACTTTCACTTGCTGTCGACCAAATTATGGAAAATGGCGGTAGAATCGTTATCGACCCGGACGCTCGTCCAAGAAGCCCGGTTCCTCCAAAGCCTGCCTCTCAAGACTTCGCTACTATCAATCAGTTAGTACAAGACGAGTTGAAGCAAACTGGTGCAGATGCTGACACAATGACACAAGCGGCCGAACAATCAGCATTGACTAGTGGATTGATGAGCATAGACGATTGGATTGACCAAACATTGGCTGCTAAGGGATACATTCAGGCTCAGGAAGACCGTGAAGATTTCATTCTACGAACAGGTGCAGGTGCAACCAAGTTCAACAAGTGGATGAAGAAAGCTGGACTTTACTTCAACAAGCAAACTGGTCGCTGGTCTCGCTGGGAAGATCGTTGAGGTGTTTGGATGGGCCTCATTCGCTTCCTTCGTGGTGCGAAGTTGCTGGGTCAAACAAATGAGATACCTGGTAAATCATTAGTCGAGCATGCTTATGAAGCGAATGTGGATATTCCAACAAATTGCACAAGTGGCAATTGTGGTTCGTGTATGGTTACTCTACTATCTGGAAAAGTAAGCCTTCCAGACCCACTTACTCCTGGCCTTGATGATGAAATCGTCGAAGAGGGGGCTAGACTGGGATGTATTGGGATTCCAACAGGAGATGTCGACATCGATATTTTACCACCGATTTGAGATGATAGAATGGAAATTCCAATTTGGGTTTGGATTCTCAATATCGTTGGTGTTGGAACAATTGTTTGGTTCCTATCTTGGAGGCTAAAATCCAAACTTGCAGAAGTTGAAG
>PAJN01000021.1 GCA_002710205.1 Methanobacteriota archaeon
ACCTTCATACGAAGTTGTAGCATCGAAATTTGTGGTCCTAGCACAAGCAGATACTCCTCTGCCGCTAGGTGTTACTGACACTGTTTCAATAGGACTTGACACACGTCTGGACAATCGATTTTTGGATTTGAGAAGGGCGCACGTCAATGCAATGTTCACACTCAGAGCAAGAGTTCTACAATATGGTAGAGAGCATCTGATTACTGAAGGATTCAAAGAGATCAACTCTCCAAAAATCATTGCTTCTGCTTCAGAAGGTGGGACCAATTTGTTCCCAATGATGTATTTCGATACTCCAGCATTCCTATCTCAGAGTCCACAGTTGTACAAACAGCTAACTGTTCTTGGAGGAATGGAAAGAGTATTCGAAATCGGTCCTGCTTTCCGTGCTGAAAAGCACGACACTTACAGGCATCTAAACGAATTCATTTCTTTCGATATTGAAGGGGCATGGATGAATGATGATGANGTAATGTGTGTNCAAGAAAGAATGATTCACCANATNTGGAAGANGGTTGCNGAAAANGANCAAGACCAAATNGANATNATNAACGAATANCGTGAGAGTCAAGGNGACGANCCAATNTCNGTNGAAGTNCCTAGTNTNCCATTCCCTNGAATNGANTANTGTGATGCNATCAAGATGATTCANGATGCAGGAGTGGAAATCACATGGGGTGACGATATCGAGTCTTCACACTGTGATATTATTGCTGCAAAGTACCCAGGATTCCATTTCTTGCCTCGATGGCCAATGTCGATGAAACCGTTCTACATTCACCATGTTCCTGGAGAAATCGGTTCCACAGGCGAGCAGTTGTCAAGAGGGTTTGATTTGAACTACGGTCGCGATGAAATGACGAGCGGCGGACAGAGAGAACACAATGTAGATGTTCTTGAACAGAACTTGAGAAACATGGATCTTGACCCTGCGGATTTCACATTCTACACTGATGGTTTCCGTTATGGAGCACCACCTCATGCAGGATGGGGTCTGGGAGTAGCAAGATTGCTGATGGTATTAACCGGTTCCAGAAATGTACGTGAAACAGTACTATTCCCAAGAGACCGCAGTAGAGTTACACCTTGAGTTGGTAAAGTTGCCAGTTGACCGCATGCAATGGGGTGCTGAAGATTGGCAATATGCTGATTTGTATATGCCAGACGAACCATCTCCGTATCAGAAGGATGAGGGCGTGCCATGTGTTATGCTAATACATGGAGGATTCTGGAAAAAGAAGTTCACTCTTGATTTGATGGCTCCAATTGCTGAAGATTTGGCAGAGCAAGGGATTGCTGCGTGGAATATCGAATTCAAAGGTTGGGAGCCAGGAGATGAAGGGGTTTGGATGGATACTCTCTCCGATGTCATGCGAGCTTGGGGTCAACTTGCGCTTTTACCTGGAATTGATATTGTAAGGTCGATGATTTTGGGGCATTCTGCTGGTGGACATTTGGCATTGTTGATGTCTGCTGTTGCTGAGAGAAAACCTTGGTTAACCATCGCACAAGCGCCTATTGCAGATATCGTGGCTGCAGATCATGCCAACTTATCTGATGGTGGAGATGCTGTTCGCCGATGGATGGGATGTGCCCCCGAAGGCAATGAGGAAATATGGCGCCGAGTAAATCCAGTGGATAACCCTCCAAAGACCTCTGTAATGCTAATGCATGGTAAGGCGGACAAAGATGTTCCTTGGATTCAATCTGAATCGTATGTCAGGGCGATGAAGGCAAAGGGTGTCGAAATTCAGAAAATATGGTTGCCCGGAGACCATTATTCTATCATTGATGTTGCTAGTGATGACTGGTTAGCTCAAGTGGATGCAATCAAGGATTGGTTGTAAGGTTCAATACCCTGCGCTGCTTGGCACTGTCATGGACTGGCTAGGCGACGACTTTCCCTTTAGCTCCAATGCACTGTCTGGAAAGCATGCAATTGTGTGTGGCGCATCAAAAGGAATTGGAGCAGCAACTGCCAAAATGCTAGCCAAAGCCGGTGCTAATGTTACTGCTGTTAGTAGGAATCCACACGATTTGGTTGCAACACTTGAAGGCGATGGGCATACGGGAATTAGCCTTGATTTAGAGGATCAAGAAGCAATTGGGAAATTTATTTCTTCAATTGAAGAATGTCACATCCTAATCAACAATGCAGCGGGCCCTCCTGGTGGCCCTCTACTGGACAATGACATCGAAGATTTTGAAGCACCATTCAAGAGGCATCTACATGCATCACACACATTGGTTCGAGGTGTAGTTCCCCTCATGGAGAAGGCAGGAATGGGTAGAATTGTCAACATCATTTCAACATCGGTCAGAGAACCTATTCCAAACATTGGTCTTTCGAATACCTTGAGAGGAGCAATGGCATCGTGGGCAAAATCACTTTCACGTGAACTTCCTACATGCATTACTATCAACAATGTTCTACCAGGTTTCACAAATACGGATCGACTTGGCTCTCTGGCCTCATCAATCAATTCCAAGACTGGAAAGAGCATCGAAGACATTCATTCAGGATGGATGTCTCAAGTACCGATTGACAGATTGATCGACCCGCTTGAAACCGGTGCTGCAATCACATACCTCTGCATGCCTATTTCCGGTGGCATAAGAGGGGTCTCACTCGCAGTTGATGGCGGACGCATGCGCTCAATTTGAGGTGGTATCTTGACCGAAATGAATCAAGCACAAGCAGAGGAACTCATGGACATGTTTGCCGATGGCAAGTTGATAGAATCGATAAACACGAGCCTAGCCTTACATTTGGTAGACCTTGCTCGAGAGCTGGGGAGAGATGCATTAGTAGGCAGACTATTGGATCATGCAGCAAAGGTTTCCGAAAATCCCGAAGACCAAGGTTGGTGCCAATTTGAATTATTGAAACATCAAGGTGCTAGCATAGATGAACTGATTGGCTTAGGTGTTCAATCAGAGAAAGAAGGATTAGCTGGTTTAGCGGCAGGAATCTTTCACCATGTTTCATTGATGTCCTTAGGAAGTGATGAAGCTGGTTTGTTTGCAAATCGTTCAATGAGATTGAGGGAGGAAGCAGAGGATTTGGAAGGAATGATCTACGGACATGCGCTTCTTGCACATATTGCCAAATCAGAAGGAGATTTTGAGAAAAGTCAACTACACCTCCAAAAAAGGTTGGACATAATCCCTGAGACTGAGAAATTTGAAAGGATGGAAGCACTAGCAGACTTAGCTCATTCCCATTCCTCCTTAGGCGAATTAGAACAGGCTCAAGCAATGTTGATAGATTCCTTGGACATTGCTACTGAGTTGCAAGAATTGTCTGGGATATTAGTTGCAAGATGGGGTCTGGCAGACCTTGCTGAAATTTCAAACCAGCCGGATGAAGCTATGGTTCAATTGTCGGACATTATGACGGTGTTCATGGAAGCAGGCGCAGTAGTTCCCGAACCGGTTCGTGAACGCATTTCAAAACTGACCGCTCAACAGTGATGTTGATACATCGACCCCCTCTCCCTTAGGGAGAGGGATTGTATGGAGTTCGACATATTCTTCTCAATATCGCAGACTCCAGACCACAACGGATTCACGCCAAGTGAATCCGAAATGTTTGCAAATTATTACGCACAATTGGAAGCAGCAGACCGTTTAGGATTCGGAGTTGCTTGGATTGCACAAGCTCATTTATCTACTGAAACCCAGCAAAATAACTCAAGACCAGTGGTTCCTCATTGGAAGGGCGAAGTTGGCTTGTGTACAGATTTTCCTCAGTTGGCTTTAGAATCGTTTAGAAGAACTAGCAGAATTGATGTCGGTTCTGCGGTGGTAAGTATTCTTGCAAGTGGCGGACCGATTGCACAGGCCGAAAGAATCGCTAATACTGTTCAATTCCTTTCGCATATGGATTCCAAGCGCAAGTTGCATGTCGGATTTAGCGCTGGAAGATTCGAGTTCATGGCCCGTCCTTACGGAATCTCTCCAAGAAACGTAGTTGAAGAAGCTGCTTGGCCAGCACTGAGGGCTCAAATATTCATGGAAGCAAGTGAAATATTCCTCCGACTATTACGAGGAGATACCATTCGCTCAGAGGACATTCGCTCAACAGTGATGACTAGGGATAATTTCCGTTCTGATGAAGATTGGAATGCTGTCCAAAATGCTGTCGGCGGACAGCCTGATGAAATTGAAATCGACAGAAGATACCAGTTTGAAGAAATATCAATTGTACCGAAAACATGGCCTCGAAATCAGTTGGAATTAATTGCTGGAACACATGATCCAAGAACACAAGAGTTTGTCAACAACTTCATGCCAGTAAAGGTCTTCAATCTATCAATAACTTCTCCTGAAGTGATTGATTCAACTCATGAGAGAATGAGTAAATGTTTCCATAAGGATGGAGGAGATTGGCAACGAAGAGACATGCCTCGGACAACGTTTGTATTCCTTAATGCAGAAGAAGGGCTATCACCTGAAGAACAATCCTTAGCAGCACATGAAGAAGCACGTCTCGCTTTAGGAGAATATTGGAAAGCACTTGAGGGTACTCTTGACCCTTCAAAGGTAGAAAGAGCGGCAGATAACGCACTGATTGGCAATCCGGAGCAAGTCGCAGAGCAGGTTAAGGAAAGGTTCCACCCCGATGATCGACTAATGTGTTGGTTTGATTTCTTTAATCATGATAGTGATAGAGTCATACGAAATATGGAGGCATGGTGGAGCGAAGTCGTTCCACTTCTGAGGTGATTTCATGGATTTAAGACATGACAAGAACTCTGCCGTTGCCCCGGGTAAACCGGGCTCAGCAATTTACCCTGATTCTCCGCTAGGTGAAGATATCGAAGGTATTCCAACAGGCAGAGATGTAGAGTGGGAGCCCCTAGTAGACTATCGAAGGAATGGGGTTTCTGAAACCACGATTCATGGTGCAGTGGCATGGTGCCATGGAGACGAGGTCATACATTCATTCGGAGGAAATGTTCTATGCTATGGCAGATCGATGATGAAACCATTCATGCTCAAGGCATTTACCAAGGAATTAGAAAATCACTCTTGGGAACAAAAAGCGATTTCTGTAGCCAGCCATAATGGAGATACTGAGCACGTTGCGGCAGCTCAATCATTACTATCTGAAGCAGAGTGGCCACTGATGCTTACTCCAGTTGATGTCCCTCTCATTCAATTCGGTCGACAAGTCCGAAGGCCGAGGCGCTGGTATCACACATGCAGTGGAGAGCATGCAGCAATACTAGCAGGATGTAGAGCCAAGGGTTGGAATCGCGCAGGATATACTCTTCCTACTCACAAGGTGTTTGAGGCATATATGGAACAACTCAGAAGATTCCTTGGCAAGGATTGGAATCCTCAACGAATCGCTAAGGATGGATGTGGATTGCCAACTGTATCCAATACAGTATCTGAATTAGCAAAGATTTACGCTGGTTTGGTCCAAGATAAAGATTCAGATTGGATTTGGGAAGCAATGTGCAAGCATCCCGATTTAGTTGGTGGATTCAATAGACTAGATTCTACAATTTTGAAAATTGGTAAAGGCAAAGTCATAGCCAAAGAAGGTGCTGATGGACTGTTGGGAATGGCTATCGAGCATCCGGATTATCCAAAGGGATTGGGAATTGTAGTGAAAATAGCCCACGGTTGGAACTCACAAGCAACATGGTATGTCGCTAGAGCAATTCTAGGTTGCCTCGGAATTGAATTGAGAAACCCGTATCCATTGAATCGACAAAAAGCGTTTATTGTTCCCAGAATCGTTCCTGATTCTCTTCATGACATTCTGAAAACCATTCCGACTTGGGATGAGTGGGATCCAGACCAGGACCGTTGGCATTACGAGGTGGATGCATGATCCAAGTCGAGAATTACATTGGTGGACAATTTGTAACTCTCGGTGAGGATTTTGATGACATTTCACCACTAGATTTCTCGATTATTGCCAAGGTCCCTAGGACAAAAAATGTTGATGATGCGGTTGTTGCAGCTAAATTAGCACAACCGCTATGGGGCTCTCTGAGTATTGAACAGAGATGTGAATGGTTAGACAAAATTGCTGATGAATTAGAGAGTGAAATTGAGGAAATAGCGCGATTAGAATCAATGGATACAGGTAAACCACATCATGTCGCTCTCAATGTTGACGCCAATAGGTCGGTTAACAACTTCAGATTTTTTGCAGATTATGGGCGCAAGATGGAATCGCAAACTTTCCAGATGTCTGATGCAATCAACTATGTCGTAAGAAAACCGATAGGTGTAGTAGGTTTGATTTCTCCTTGGAATCTTCCATTGTATCTATTGTCATGGAAGATTGCTCCTGCTCTACTCATGGGAAATTCCATTGTTGCAAAACCAAGTGAAATAACTCCACTAACTGCACATTTTCTAGCAAAGATATGCTCTCGAATAGGCTTGCCTGAGGGTGTTTTGAACATTGTTCATGGTTACGGTCCAGAAGTTGGCCAGGCAATTGTTGAACATCCAGACATTAGAGCAATTTCTTTCACTGGTGGAACCTCTACTGGTAAGATAGTGGCAGCAACTGCTGCTCCAATGTTCAAAAAATTGAGTCTTGAACTTGGCGGCAAAAATGCCTCATTGGTGCTAGAAGACGCCGATTTAGACCTCGCAGTTCCAGGGGTTTTACGAGCATCTTTCCTTAACTCTGGCCAAATTTGCTTGTGTGGCTCACGAGTATTGGTTCATTCATCAATTTATGATGAATTTATGGAGAGGTACTTGCATGAGTTGCAGAGTTTTGAAATTGGTCCAGTAATCAGTGCTGAACACAGGTCAAAGGTTCTTTCATACATCGATTTAGCTAAGCAAGAAGGAGGTGTAATCTTGGCGGGCGGTAGTGTACCTGACAAACAAGGAGCCTGGATTGAGCCAACGGTAATTTCTGAACTCTCTCATAATTCTCGTACCGCCACTGAAGAAATATTTGGACCAGTGGTAACAGTTCACAAATTTGATTCAGATGAAGAAGCGATCAATATGGCAAATAGCACCCAATACGGACTAGCAGGTAGTGTTTGGTCGAAGGCAAGAGGGCGCGAAGTAGCCGAGCAAATCGATTCGGGAATGGTTTGGGTCAACACATGGTTGCACAGAGATCTACGAGTTCCATTTGGAGGCGTTAAAGACAGCGGAGTAGGCCGAGAAGGTGGAATGTGGTCACTCGGCTTTTTCTCAGAAGCGGTCAATATTTGCGTGATGGAAGATTGAAGGCAGAGATACCTGTCGCAGTGTCGGAGGCAAACTCATGTCAGTGCATGGAAACGCTCGCAAAGTGACCACTCATACTCTTCAAGAAATGAAGAGAGCCGGTGAGAAAATCACTATGCTTACCGCATATGACTTCAGTCTAGCAAAGTTGGTAGATAGGGGTGGAGTTGACGTAATTTTGGTCGGAGATTCCGCATCAAACGTCATGGCTGGAAGGGACACAACTGTCCCAATGAGTCTTGAACACATGATTTACCACGCACAGTGTGTTGAGCGAGCAGTCGATAGAGCACTTATCGTCGTTGATATGCCGTTTGGAACTTACCAAGGGAACTCTGCAATTGCACTAGAGAGTGCAATCCGCATTATGAAAGAATCAGGCGGCCATGCAGTCAAGTTGGAAGGCGGTGCTGAAATTGTTGAAAGTATTCAGAGGATATTGACAGCAGGAATTCCGGTAATGGGCCACTTAGGATTGACTCCTCAATCGATTTACAAATTCGGTACTTACACAGTTCGTGCTAAAGAAGATGAAGAAGCTGCTAAGTTGATTGCAGATGCAAAATTATTGGAAGAAGCCGGATGTTTCGCAATAGTTTTGGAAAAGATTCCTGCTCATCTTGCCAAGCAAGTGAGCGATGCTCTATCAATCCCTACCATTGGTATTGGTGCGGGACAGGATTGTGATGGTCAAGTCTTGGTTCTTCACGACATGTTGGGAATAACAACTGATTTCAGTCCAAGGTTCCTAAGGAGATATCTCGACTTGGAAAGTCAAATCACAGGCGCAGTTGAGCAATACTGTGACGATGTAAGAGGCGGAGATTTCCCTAACGAAGAGGAATCTTACTAGACCAGGTTTGCAACTAGCATAGCACCCGGTAGGATACAGGATGCAATACCGAATCCATGCCAGATGCCATATCTAAATGGCGGATGATTCTTCTTTGACCAAGAAGCACACTGCCAAATCCAAATTAAAAATGGAATTGCAATATTGAAATAATTTGGACCAATAATCCATGCTACTGACATTGGGATGCACACTACGGCTACACCGAATGCGTGTTCTTTCATATCGCCTGCATTAGTGACTTTTGCTAGTAATGGGGCGAAGAGGATTGCTGCAATTAGAGCGATTATCATTATTGGGAATTTATTTTCATCCAAGAAGATTACACTGGTCAAAACAAGTCCAATAGCGAATAGTGATGGCCAGACGACGTGGCGCAACTTCATGTCAGGCTTCTCTCCCATGTTGCAGCCCAAGAGTAGCCGATGAATAGAAGATGCGGAACCTTTTGGTCGTGTTATGGCGAAGGGAGGAATTGTTGCAGGTTGCCTTGCACCGCATCCACCGCATTTGGTTTATGCAGAGAACCCAGAGCAAAATGAACCGGTCTCAGAAGGTGGCTGGGAACAACTTAGATGGGGTTATGAAAGGCTACGCGAGTCATTGAAAGATGTTGATTATGATGTAATCGTAATTCTGTCGCCTCATTGGCAAACATATGTTGGCACACATTTCATTGGAGTAGAAAAGTGCTCATCAAAGAGTGTAGATCCAGTTTTCCCTAACTTATTCCGTTTCAATTATGATCTATCAATAGATGTTGAATTAGCCAAGGCAATACACGACCAAGCTGAATCAGAGGGGATGTCAGTCAAGATGATGACTAACCCTGATTTCAGAGTTGATTACGGAACGATTGTTTCTTGTCATATGGTTAGACCTGAATGGGATAAGCCGATAGTATCCATTTCTTCTAACCGCAGTTTGTCATACTATTCGGTAGAGGTAATGCAAGAGATGATGATCGAACTTGGCAAGTCTACTGCCAAAGCGATTGAAGAAAGCGGAAAGAAGTGTCTATTGATTGCTAGCAATTCTTTGTCACATCGCCACTTCGTTACAGAAACAAATCCTCCAGAAGACATGAGTAAAGAACACATTACAAGCCATGCAATGCATTTGTGGGATATGCGAATGATTGAGATGATGCGTGAAGGTAAGTCACAGCAGATTATCAATGAGATGCCCGAGTTCTGTGAGCAAGCAATTGCTGAAACCGATGGAGGAGCACTAACTTGGTTATTGTCAGCAATGGGGGTCCCTAATGAGCCTGCAATCCTGCATGGCTATGGGACAATTATCGGTACAGGAAATGCAATCATGGAATGGCCGTGTAGAAATTGGGGTGCTTGAATGACTGGTGAAATCGTCAAATCCCTAATTGTGCCTGCACATCCTCACCCTGTTTTGTGCCCTGAAAAGAATGAAGGCTGGCAGCGAGTGCGAGATGCATATGATGAGGCACGCAGACAGATTGAAGCGAGTGATGCTGATTTGATAATTGTCTATTCGACTCTGTGGCCTAGCGTCATAGGGCACCAAATCCAAGCCGACCCAAATCCTGAATGGGTAATGGTTGATGCTGACTTCCACGATTTAGGAAGTATTCACTATTCGTTGAAGATTGATACTGAATTTGCAAAGGCTTGGAATCAAGCCAACATCAAGAGGGGTCTTGAATCTCGAACAGTTTCATATCATGGATTTCCGGTTGATGTAGGTTCAGTTGTTGCCTTAGAATTGTTGAATCCTGATAACAGGATTCCTGCGGTTATTTGTTCGACAAATGTCTATTCCAACAGAGCTGAAACGACAGTTCTAGCCAAAGGTTGCTTGGATGTTGTAAAAGCCCAAGGAAAGAAGGCAGTCGCAGTATCTGTAATGTCGCTTTCTAACAGAATGTTCACTGAACCAATTGAGCCACATGAAGATAGGATACATTCCTTGAAAGACGATGAGTGGAACCGTAAGATTCTGGAGTTCCTCACAGAAGGGCGACTTGAAGATGTAGGCCAACTAAGCCGTACGATTCACGACCAAATTCGAGTCAAGAAAGTTGTTGCATTCAAGCCGATGTGGTGGCTTTCTGCGATGAATGATAATCGCAATGATTTGACTGGAAAGGTACTCGCCTATGAGCCAATTCATGGAGCTGGCGCAGCAGTCGTTGTTTTGGACCCCGAGTCGAATGGAACAGGCGACAAAGAGTACGATGAGGATGATGTTGACTTTTATGGCGGTGACAGAAATGTTCTGGAATCTGAAAGGGGTGATGAAACCGAATCGCCAATTAATTCGGGTCCAGAATTATACGATCCGGTAGAAGGCGTAAATGCGGTTAATACCAACAAAGCCCCCAAACCAGTAGGGGCATATCCACACGCTAGAAGAGAAGGCGACCTGATTTACTTGTCAGGAGTTGGCCCACGACAGCCTGGAGACAATTCTATTCCAGGCGGGCCAATTAAAGATTCAAATGGTCAACCGTTGAATTATGATATCAAGGCACAAACTAGAGCAGTGGTAGATAATATCGCTAGAATTCTTGAAGAAGCAGGTTCTTCACTAGACAAAGTAATCGATGTAACATCATTCTTGGTGGACATGGACCGTGATTTTTCAGGTTACAATGAAGTTTGGGCTGAAACACTCGGTAAAGTAGGCCCTACTCGTACAACTCTTGCGATTAGAGCGTTACCAACACCAATTGCGGTAGAAATGAAAGTCATCGCTAAAGCATAATTGCCGTTTTCCGGGGATGTGCTTCGGCAAAACGTGATAAAAAATAACTACTATTGTCGCTTGGCCGGAAATAACAGTGATTTATCTGTCGTAAAGCGGAAATTTTGGAGGATTTCTATGGGTATCAAATCGACTACTGGTAAGTTGTTGAAAGGCGACATCTCTGGTGTCGTATCAGATGTCAAAAATCAAATCGAACGATCACTCAGTTTGATTGGAGTCATCATTGTAACAATTGCAGCAAGCATTGGCTCAGGACTTTTCGTTCTACCATCATTCGCAGCAGCAGTCATGGGACCAGGTATTTGGTTAGCATTCCTGATTGCAGGAATTGTATTCCTTCCAGGAACTCTATCAAAGTCAGAGTTGGCCTCTGCAATGCCAGATAATGGTGGAGCCTATGTGTACGTGGAGCGTTCTTTTGGCCCATTGATTGGTACTATTAGCGGATTAGGATTGTGGGCATCTTTCTTGCTGAAATCAGCATTTGCACTTATCGGATTTTCAGCTTACATGTATGCTGTAACAAACCATCTTGATGTTTCAACAAATACCACTGTTACCATTATGGTGGCCTTGGTTTTGATTACCATTCTCAATATTTTTGGAATCAAGAAAGTAAAAGCATTCCAAACTCCAATCCTGGCATTAACTACTATTCTGATTTTGATAATCTGTATTATTCAGTTATTTGACGCAAATATTGATTTTTCACGTCCAATTGATGGTGCATTTGACACTACTAGAAATGACCCGGTTTTGGTTGCTGAGGCTGCAGCTCTTGTATTCGTTGCCTATGCAGGAATCTACAAGGCAGGAGCGATTGGCGGTGAGGTCAAAGAACCGGAAAAGAATCTTCCAAAAGGAATGCTAATCTCTCTATTACTAATTACTCTACTATATGTTGTTGTTACTTTCATTATGATGGCAGCAGTAGATGGAGAATGGTGGCTCAACTCAGATGGGACAGCTAGAGAGGACCCCATCTTTGCTTTCGTTGATGCGGTTGCATCAACCAACATTGGATTAACTCTTGCGCTGTTGGCAGTCTTGACAATGATATCAGGCGCGTTGTCGGGACTTCTTGCAGCATCTCGGTTCTTGTTTGGAATGGCAAAAGATAGTTTGCTACCGGATGCAATGAGTGAAACAAACAAGAAATTCGAAACGCCTCACTGGGCAATTATTCTAACTGCTGCGGCTATGGCAATTAGTATTTTGACGCTTCCAGTGAAGGATGTGGCTAAACTAGCATCTGGATTCCAGATAATGGTTATCGTTGCATTGAATATTAGCGTGATAATCCTGAGAAGCGAAAATCCAAAACATGACTGGTACAAGCCTTCATTCAAATCTCCACTATTCCCGTGGGTCCAGATTATCGGTACGGTTACAGGTGGATACTTGGTATTCATTATGGGTGAGAAAGCGATTATTGGAGCAGTAGGTGCGATTATTATCGGTGTATCTTCATACTATATTTATGGGAAAAAGAATTACCAATTCAATCAATCCATGACTACGGATTCAAGTGAAGAGTGATCAAGACATCCTTGTCCATTCGCCACTCTCACTGACTAGCCATGATGTCAATTCACCATTGGAGTCGATATACCATCCAGTCTTTCCTTGCTCAGTTCCCGGTGCAGCCTGCATTACCCCAGTCCTCTTTGCTTCAGCTGCCAATNTNGCACGTAAATCCTCCTTGGATTCTTTGGTAGCCTCTGGTTTTGTTTCTGTTTTTACAGGTTCACTCTTTACTTCAGTAGCTTCGACTTCGTCGATAGTTTCCTCTTGGGTGTAATCATCCTCTTCATCTTCGTAGAGATCATCATCCCAGTATTCTAGGTCATCTTGGTCACCTTTCAATCTGCGAATCAGAACTACCATTATTGCGATGAAAAGGAATATGATAATCGAAACCATAGTCAATGCAGTGTTTGAGTCGCCAAGACCTCCTCCAAACAATACAGCATCGACATCAAAGAAGCGCTGTGCAACCAATTCATTCCAGTAAGCATTGCATGATTGTGATTGTCCAGATTGTTCAATGGAAACCTCGTATGTGTCTCCGGCTAAGTGCTTGACAGAACCCGCAGTACACTTGATTGTGACTTCTTCAGGAGGGACTTCAATTCTGTTTCCTGCTTGGTCAATTGCATGAATTCTGAGAATCATACTACTGCCTTCTTCAGGATTTTGTTCTGGAATATCAGCAAGTAGTCTGACAGGTTGCCCTGGTGACACTATTACTGTGATATCGTGAGTTGCTGAACCCGTAGTCAATCTAAGGTTCCATTCTCCTGTTTGTCCTCCTGTAACTACCCAGTAACCATCACCTTTAGATGAAGGCGAGACTTCTCCTTGAGGGTCATCATACTCGAATTCGATATCTGAGGCTAAGGCTACATTGCCATGAACATCTAATGTGGAGATTTTTATCTCCACATTCTCGGAACTTGCTACTTCAATTCCCTCATCAAAGTCTGTAGATATGTGTCGTGCAGTACCCGCTATGACTTCGATATCTGTAATTGCGAAAACACCCTGGGCCATTGCCCGGATTTCATGCATTCCTAAACTCGACGGTGCCCAACGATTTCCTGCAATTCGAACCTCCATTGTCACGTCAATATCATCAACTACCCATGTTACCAAAACTTCGTCAATCACATTTCCATATTCATCTTCAAAAATTGGCTGTAGCTCTAAAACTCCATCTGATGGCACTCTTGTGCCGCTTTCAGGCAGAACAATTCTAGCGAGTTCACCAGAGGAAACATGAACCAATGAATCGATTTCGTGAACCAGTTGTGTCTCATTGTCAAACCAAGTTGCAGAGATTGTGAAATTACCTATTGGTCCAGGTCTCAGTTGCATCCAATCTCCTTGGTCGACAGCAGATAATTCACTCGCTATGGTCCATGCACCATCAACCGCACGTTGGTTTCCTGCAGCATCATATGCTGAAATTGATGCAACTATTAGTTCTCCAGACCGGAGTACATCTTCAGATAGTAAAACGTCTATTCCGATTATCTCTCCTTGAATGACATTAACTTGCATAGTTGCAGAAAATCCTTGGTCACTAACCCCAATCGTCCAATCACCTATTTTCGACGGGATCCATACTACTGAGTCTCCATCCATTGAAAGAGAACCAGTTGGGACAGTCCAGTTGGCAAGAGGGAGAATTATCTCACCGGAATTACCCAGAACATCTGTTCTAATGGCTGAGAGGTTTACCGGAGAACCAGTTCGTGCTTGAGTAACATCCATCTCGATGTCAAGTCCAGTAGCTTGTGCCGGAAGAACACGAATCACTCCAATGCCCGATGCTCCTGATGTGCTATTGACGCTAATATTCCACACGCCAGGAGCTCCTCCAAAATATACCCCAGTAGGAGAAATGGAACCATTTTCAGCACTCCATGTTAATTCCCCTGCCTTAGACAATCCCACTTCATTCCCCCAACTATCCTTGGCTACGGGGAAAATATGGATTGTATTGCCACTTTGAACGGTCAATCCAAATGGTATTTCAAGTGAAGCCGGAGTGCCAGGTGTTACATTGAATAATACTTGAATTTCCAATTCAAGATAGATGATTCTCATAACTGCATTACCGATTTCAGCGGGTTTCCAAGTCATGTTAGAGTAATCGATTTCTCCATTTTGACACCTCCATGTCAAATCTCCTGATACAGGGTTTCCAGCGCGGTCAACTAAGGTTGCATTAAGAGGAACTGAATCATCAATACTGACCTCAGTCACATTAAATCCGGATTGAATTCCAACAGGCCATCCTGCTGTTACTTGAACAGAGGTAGTAGAATTTACATTCCCACTTGTCGCAGTGATAATTGTCTGACCAACAGTTCCAGGAGTGAATAGGCCGTCTGAGTCGATAGTTCCTGAACTTGCAGACCAGATAATCGGCTCGTTGATTGGGCTACCTGAACTATCCTTTACCACTGCAGTAAATCTGATTGCTTGGTCAGCACTGACGGTCTGTTGATGTGAATCTATGTCTATGCTTGCAGGACTAGATGCTAAAACCGGTGATGAAACTTGGACAAGCAGTAAAGTGACCAGCAATGAAAGAATAGTCTTCCTCACAAGAATCCCCTTCACTCCATTCTTCTCTACCATTGTTTAGGTTTCGATTAATCAGCCCATTCGTTCCATTCAGTAGTTCCAGGATCACGATACCACCAAGTGCCGTTATCGTCCTCTCCCCACTCAACATTATCTTCATCAACACGGTAATCGGACATCCATTCTTCTTGTCCTCCGTGAGCNATTGGAGGTCCGCTAGGACCTGCTGCTGCTGCGGCGGCAGGCCTCTCCACCTCTTCCTCTTCGTATTCGTAATCATCATCATCGTCATCATCATCGTAATCCGATCCGCCGGAACGTAGAACCATTACTATGACTACAAGCAGTACAATTACAACTAGTATTGCAAGAATACCTCCTGCGTAATACAGGGTGCCTCCTGCCTCAAAGAATCCCATGAACGTGCCTTCGACAACAATTGTGTCTGAAACTTCCTTGTTGTGGACAGCAATCAATACGGTTTGCTCTTCTGCATCTAGGGTCGTGATTGTCCACTTGCCATTCTCGGTCTCTTCAGCAGTCATTCTGCCAGTTAATTTGACTTGAGTTTCTGGCGGTACTGGGATTTCATTCTCCCAGGCATCGAATGTTCGAACCTCGATATTGAATGTCTCTAACTGCAGCACTGAGTCTTCGAGGATGGTCAGCTCTATCCTGTCAACAGTTTGGTGAGGAACCACGGTCACTGTCCAAGTATCTTCAGCACCACTAGGTGAGCGGAACTTGAATGTGTGCTCTCCAGCGGTCGTTGCACTCCAGTTGTAAACACCTCCAGAGCCCTCGATTGTTGAAGCAGGCACAGCCTTGTTGTCCTGCGTCCATAGGACACTCTCTAGGAAGGTGTTTCCGTCTGCATCAGTTCCTGTGATAGTTAGAGTGTACACATCACCAGCTTTAGCAGAATTAGCAATAACGTCGATTTCGACAGTGACAGCATCTCCGTGTTCGACTGAAATTGTAACTGTTTCAGAGATGTTGTATCCGCTGCTGGAAATAGCCCAAGCAGTGATTGCCCAGTTTCCGACTGTGGACGCTTCCCAAACTCCTGCGTTTCCAGTGATCATCGAAGTAATGTCCGTCTTTTCTCCAGTATCAGTGTTCTCCAATGTGTAGGATACGATGGATGGGTCAATGATGTTTCCATCACCATCAGTCAACTGAGGTAAGAATGGTATATCGCCATCTGCATCAATATTCTGAGTCAAATCTACCGGTTGTATCAAAGATACGCTAATCAAATCTCCATGGTCAACAGATATGTCCAATGTCACTTCAATTGTAATGTTGGCATCCGTATATGTTGCACGCAGCGTGTAGAATGAATCAGATGCAAATACTGGTACGAACATAGTTGTCGAGCCGTATGTCATCTCTTGTAACACACTTTGATCGGTAAACTGAACGTGTTCAATAGTCCATGCAACATTCTCAGTCCATCTGTTTCCATCTGAATCAACAGCCTTTACCTTGATTGTGATTTCATCATCAGCGGTTATCTCCTGTAGCGAACCAGTCGAATCAACCGAATCAATTACCAGAACCAGCCCTGTAATAGCTCCTTCACTAACTTGTACGGTTACACTGCTATCCATTCCAGCATAACTTGCAGTTAGAGTCTTGGAACCACGCCTTTGAGCATGCCATTCTGCAGGTTGTCCTGCCGTAATCATTCCGTCACTAATAGTCCAATTCTCGTGAGGTATGACCACTGAAAGGCGGTTGCCCATGATGTCGATTCTGGTTGTGTTGAGCCATACTATATCGTCAGCAGTAACAAAGGTAGATGANGCGTTTATCTCTAAGCTTGCCATTTCACCGTGTGTAATCTGAATTGGAATCTCGTGGAATATTCCTCCTGTTGAAGACATGTTAATGACATAATTTCCAACAGTCATAGCGAAGAATGTTCCATTGGCTTCAGTGAAAACCCCTCCACCAACAGTCCAAGTAATTCCTCCACCCACTTCGAGGTTGAGCATATTTCCATACTGATCGTGTAGTGTCCAATTGAGTTGACAGGTTTCTCCAGCGTGGATTACTTCCTCGCATCCTGAAGTCTCGTAGTATACTGGAGCACCGCCAACAACATCGATTGTAACATCAATTGTTTGCGAGTTCCATCCAACTGTAACGGTTTGAGAACCAGCTGTGTATGGATAGAATGTAGTTCCACTCATTGTTCCATTTGTCGGAGTGTAAGCAATTGTCATTCCAGGGACTGTGTTACCATTTGTGTCCTCAATATGTGCCATAATTGTGAACGATTCATCTGCTGTTATTGTAGCAGAAGTTTGGTCGACTACTAGGGTTACAGGTGCTCCAGGTGTTACAGTAATACTCTCTGTAGTACAGATTACACCGAAACATGCAGTAATATTGTGCACTCCAACTGCCCAAGGTGTGTATACTCCTGTTGAGCTGATGGTACCGTCACTTGAATCCCAAACAACATCCTCGGAAACCATACCACCTAGGGCGTCGTTTAGAATGTGTGAGAACTGTACTGGTGTGTCCGCATCTGTTGTTGAACCTGAAGGTGAGATGGATACTGAATGTACGTCAGTATAATTGATCAGAATCTTTGGTCTCTCATCCAATGAGTTTTCACTAGAGTAGAACTCAACCCATGAAGGAGAACCTGCAGGGGTACTTGCGATTACAATCCAACCATGGTCTCCATCCATCAACATACTAGCATGGCCGATATCCATCCAAACTTCAGTTGTAGCAGAATCAATTGTGACACTTGAGATTGGTGTCGAATCATATTCAACACCTGCTGCCATACCGCCTGTGCTCCATGGTACGCCCGCTTCAGAGTTGTTCCAAGTTGAACCTGCTTGTGACCAAGCGTTTGTCAACAACCTGTGGACACTAAGTGTCATAGGGCCTGATGCAGGTGCTTCTACTTGCAAGTGGATTGAAGCAGAATGAATCATAGCAGCCATAGGTAGTGGAATTTGGCTATTGTCTAGAGCGAAAATCATCCTACATTCNGTATTTGCTCCCTCACAATTTGTACCGACCAACATAGATTCAGAACCATGATTCACGTTAGCAAATCCGCTACCAATGTAGGAATCTCTAATGTTGGTATGGCCCAAATCAGCTACTTCATTTCCTGTTTGGAATGTGTATGTCCATGTGTGATTGCCGCTGTATGAGTGGTCTACTGGGTTGCCAATTGCAAATGCTCTGCGGCTTGACGAAGGGCCAGGAATTGAACCGTTTATCGCTTGGACCCACCAAGTGTAAACTTCACCAGCAGTCAGGTTTTGACTGAATGTGAATGTAGTTCCGTTGATCTCATTATCTTCCCATGATTTGTATTTTCTTTCTCCATCTGTGTCAGCAATTGTTACAATGTAACCTGTTGCATCAGTGACAGTATTCCAACTCAGTTGTGGCTTGTCTAGGGATTCTAATTCCCATGTGCTTGTGTTGTAGAGAATATCTCCATCTCCNGGATAGGTTAGAGTTGGCTGACCCGGAGGAATAACTCCGTCTACGTTGTCAACATAGTCCAAGACAAGTTTCGGTTTGTATTGGCTGTGGAAGTTGTCGTGGAACGAATGTCCAGAGGTAGGTGTTCCAACTGATTGTAACATTATGGTTAGAGTATCGTTACCATTAGCTACGTTGGATTGTGCAAGTGATGTGATATCCCAAACTTGCCAGCCATTTGTCGGTGTAACTAGCATTGTTGAGCGAGTAACTTCACTCGAGGAACAGCTTGGAGCAGTATTCCAAGTTACACTATCTTCAACAAAGGTGTCACATGCGTGCGCACTCACAGTTAGAGATGAGGTTCCAGTTACATTGTGCCTGTATAATGATAGCAATGCATTGGTAGGNGTCATTGCTGCAGGGAACGGTAATTCTGACAGGTCGAAAGTTAGGATGATCTTTGATTCTCCAGAACCTGCTGCCGATATTCCCAAATCTAACTGGCCATTATCGCCAAGTGCAGAATTAGGCCTATTGGAATCAATTGTAGCATCAGGTACGCCAGGTAAATCACCGGTGTCCTCAAACACTGAACCTTGGTACAAAGTAACCGTGTTGTTGCCAGCACCATCGTCACTACCGATTGCGTTTGGAACTCTGAATGCATNGACAGACGACCATCTTCCGAGTCGATGATCTTGGTCAGCCCTTACTCTCCAGTAAAGCCAGTAATCTCCAGTAATGTTATTTTCAATTGTGAAGGACAAGTTGGAAAGATCCCATGTTCCATTGAATGAACTGTTATCGGTGAAATCATGGTTGAGAGTCCAGGTTTCGTTTGAGAAATTTGGCACTGTAGAGTATTCCATAATCCAACGAGTTTCATTGTTTACAGATGAAGACCAATTCATTGTAGTATTATCTGCACCACGTGGTCTTGAAGCACTCTCATCCCAAATAGTCTCACCATCAAGAGGATGGAGGTTTGTTGGCTTAGCCGGAAGCCACTGTGTGCCAGTTCTCCACTCTAGGCTTAATTCAGGTCTCTTAGATTCATCGGATGTGTAGTCGCTACTTGCGAAATGCCATTCGTCAGTTGTGTCGGACACAAGATAGAATCCTAGGTTTACTTTGTCACTTCCATTTGCATGGGCATGTTGAACAGCGTATGTNATGTCGAAATCAACAGTGTAATCATCATGTGCTATGCTTGTAATTTCGAATTGAGTATCGCAACCCTCACTATACCCCTGTTCTGTGTAACTAGAGTTGCCACCTGTAGGGGCATTCCATGTTGCACTTTGATTCCATTCATCGAACATTTCGCATACTGCTATTCTTACGGTCTCCTGTCCATTCTCTCCACCGCTCAGTTTGTGTAACGTCAGTGTGGCAGAGATGAATTCATGTGATGCTGGAATAGGCATACTTGACCAATTAATCATCAGGAAGGAAGCCGACATGTAATTCGATGAAGATGTAAAATTAGACCTACCCATGATTAGGCGCTGCGACGATTCAAATGCTTGGTTTGTTGAACCTTGGTCAATGTATGTGTCCATGAAAATGGCTGGATAATCTAGTGCTTCCACAATTTGTCCTTCTTGCAGAGTAATTTCAGCATCTGTTGAGTTGATACTGTTTCCTGTTTCTGCAGGTATGTGGAAAATCGTGTCCTGTCCTCGCGCTCCTAGAATATCGTCAGTTATTGGCTGAATGAACCATTCGTACGATTCTCCAGTCGATAGGTCGTCAGGAGANGTCCANGTCAAGTTAGTAATGTCCCATCCTTCAGAAGAATCTCGACTGTCATACATTGTCCAACCTGCTCTTTCNTCATCATAATCTTCCCAGATGAAAATTCTCCAATCATCAACATTTGACGAATTAGGGTGACTCCAAGTGAAGCTTGGTGTTGTCCCAGGAAGTAAAGCATGTGTGGAAGTATCCCAAATGATTTCATCAATTGTTGGGTTCGTGTTAGTTCCTGCTACTTCAGGAGATGATGCATTTCCGCTTGACCATGTTAGATTTAGCCATGGCCTTTCACTAGCAGAACCGTCTGTAGACGAGAAGATGGTTTGCCCCTCTCCAATAGAACCTACGATCATCAGAGAAATGTGAGTTTCACCATTTGCAAACGCATCTTGTACCAANTCAGTTACATCAAATTCCATCCAATCTGCGGAAGCACCTTGTTGAACATCTGACATTCCACCGCGGTCAATTGTTCCCATAGCACCAGGGCTAGACCAGTTGTTAATCCCATCGTAGGTTGTTCCATTAGCACTTGTATTCCATGCTACTAGGGCAGGGTGTATGGATACTGCATTTCCTGTGTCAGAACCGAATTGTGCATACATATTCAACACAGCATCTGAAATGTGAGCATTTTGCGGGTTTGGTAGTTCAGTTAATGGTATTTTAAGTAGCGATGTAGCGTTTTCACCTGTAGAACTTGTTCCCACTTTGAATGTAGATGATGAAGATTGATCTGCGGTCGCACCTACTCCTGAATCGGCTACCCAAGTGTCAATGAAGTTAGGTAGATTCAGTGCAGGCATTGCTTGTCGGTGATGTAATTCAACAGCAGCAGTGTTCGAATCAATACTCCATGTTGTTATGTCCGGTAGCAAGAAGTGGAATGATTCAGACCAATTTCCAATCTGGTTTGTAGCACTGGTTGCTCTAACTCTCCAATGCCAGGTGTTCCCTGTTTGTAGGTCTGAAGTCATATCATATGTCTGGTTAGTAATATCGAAACCTGAATCGGTCCAGCTTGTAGCCATAACCAAGTTTGGTGAATTGAAAGTTGAAGAGGTATCCAACTCGATTGACCATCCTCCAATACTTGCTCCAGTTGAGGATAGGTTCCAAGACAACTGAGGTGAGGCGTCAGGTGCAGGATTAATTCCATTTTCAACTGACCATGTACCATTCAAAGGAGATTGAGGCACAGGTTCGGAAGGTAGTGCGTCAGAACCAGGTACGTAAACAAATGAGATCTCAGGCCTGTTTGCATCATTAGCACTGTTTGGATAGAATAGTGCGTCTCTGTCACTGCCTGAGCCCACTCCTACGATTCCTAGAATCAAATCTACTGAGCGATTTTCTCGCATTGCATTTTGCACTGCTAGGGTGATGTCCAATTCAACCCAATCTCCTGCGGAGTATGAGTTTCCAAGTGATTCAGTATCCAAGAGTCCTGCTCTTTCCCAACCTTTTGCTCCGCTAGTCCCCCAACTGTTTGTACCGTCAAATGTAGACCATGTGGCAGTTGCTTCAGACCAGTTGTGTTGTCTGCTTTCCCAAGCTCCAATAGTTGGCGTCCCAGANGGATAGTCTGCTAATCTCATCTTGAGTTTTGCAGTTTTCACAGCATATCCATCAGGTAGAAGATGGCTAGTCAGGTCACATCCTAGAAGAATAGAGGTTTCTGAAGGGAATGTGTTGTATGANACTTGCATTTCATCTTCGCCATTGTAGTTGTTACTTGGAGTTCCGCTGTCGATGTAAGTATCCTCGCAACTCGGAGCATCTCCAGCAGTGGTTGCATTTCCATGTGATAGCCTCAAGCGGTGTTCATCATCTTGTATGTATTCTGACTCTAAGCCCGAAACCAAGAATGACGAAGTTGACCACCAAGAATGGTGGTGAGAGTTAGAGTCGACTTGTGCCATTCTCCAATGATACATTACGCCGTCTAGCAAGGAATCGTTACCGGGCACAGACCAGTTTCCATCTGTTTCACTAAATTCTGAAGTTGTNGCAGTGTTGAATGAGCGAACGACATTTCTGTATTCTGAATCTGTTGCAACTTCCATCAACATGTCGCCAGTCCAAGATATACTTGCATCCCAAAATAATGTAGGAGTTGTGTTTCCTGAGAGGTTGTCTCCGGTTAAGTTCCACACTGCATGGCCGTCCGATGGAGATAGATGAGTAGGGCTTGCAGGTGGCCCATTGCTTCCCCAATCGTAAGTTATTTCCAAGGTTGGTTGGTCACATCCAGATGCTTCTGTACTGCACAGATTAACGAACTTAGAGGATGATTCTTCAATTCCCCAAGTTGATGCAACCATCATCAATTCAAGAGAATTTGATTTTGTAGATGCCACATTGTTGTCATCAATCCATTTTTGAATTGCAGCAGTTAGATTCACTTCGATAATGGATGAAGATTGGTCGCCTTCGAATTGACCAACAGACATTGATGGAACTCTTCCACCATCATCCCAGTAGTATGTCCCATCATACTTTCTCCATGTGACTCCGGTTTCGGTCCAGTCCTCTCCATCCATGATGTGGAAACTGACAGCTGCAGTGCCACTGAATCCAACTCTATCCAATGATAAGATTGCAGAAACTATTGACGAGTTGTGGTGCATACCGATGTCATCAAGATTCAATCTGATTAATCCATATTGGTCAGTTGAAGACGATGAACCGACTGTGATATTTGCTTCGCTACCCATGTTTGTGTTCTTAGCAGCGCCGCTGGAATCGATATACGAATCTTCAATTGTTTTGTCAATCAATCCTAAATCATCGAAACCAAATGAGAACTTCCCATATCCATCAACTTCTGATACAGAATGTCCAGGCAGGTGGAAATAGCCTGTATTCCATGTTCCGACAGTGCCTGCAGAATCGATTGCTCTCATTCTGTAGAACATTGTAGTGGAATTTGATAATTCGTGCCCGCTAGGGACTACCATTGAGCCTTCTCCTGCTGCAGCATTGATCGTGAACAAAGANGAGTTGTCAACTGTATTGTAGTACCATGAGCTATCCGAGTCGGATTTGAAATCGATGTTATTCGACAATTGCACCTGCGCATTACTTCCTGACATGCTTTCCCATGAGAGTTCAGGATTCGTTGCCGCTTTCAAAAAGAATTCATCATCATCCATCAATGCAGCACCATCATCAACGAAGTTAGGTGTTAGAATTCCTCCATTGGAGTGCGTTCCATTTTGATGGGTAATTGAGAGAGAAGGTCTGCTGTTAGTATCTGTGGATTCTGACATATGGCAAGTATACTCACTACCAGTGGCTGCCAAAAGTATGTCAATAGAGCCACGGGAATTAATCACTGCGTCTTGAACAATAGCAGTTACATTGATTGTGAATGTGTTGTTAGCATATCCGTAAAATGGAGGCTCCCATGCACTGTGGTCAGAATCACCATCGGCGCCAGACAATCCCCAGTTTTCTCCATCATCAGGGCTGTTCCAAGTTACATTTGCTTCATCCCAGGAAGTTTTCAACCTCGATGAAAAAATATCGATAGTTCCGATCGTTAGAGGATCGATGCCGCAAGTTAGTTCAAGAGTTGAATCGGTAACCATGTCCCCACTTGGAACCGAATTGTTGAATGAAATCAAAATGCGTGATTCACCTGAGATGCCCAAGCCCAAGGCAGCGGTTTCATCACTTCCATAATTCGAATCCGGGTTAGCAGATTCTATTCCAGCATCCTTGCTAACATTGAATGAAGATGTTGTCTGCATGACAGTTACTGTGTCATCCAGTTCGTCGTTTGTCCAGTTAGGAACTGCTTGCGGCAGTGCTAAATCTGCGAATAAAAACATCAAAACCAGTAGCAAAGAAGTCGTAATTTTACGGCGGTCAGGGTTGTTCGTCGACATGGGGCTCACACTGCCTCTGGGGGAGGGGGTATAGTTTCCTTTCGGCTGGCCACCCGTAGGGTGGCCGGTTAGAAACGGGGTATTTTTTCCTAAAGCGAAGGTTCAAGTTCGTCCTGTTACGACTGGCGAATTATGAGCGAACTCTGGGTTGAACGCCATCGCCCTCGGACCGTCGGTGACATCCGTGGACAATCATCGGTAGTTCAACGACTGGCTTCCTATGCCAATTTGGCAGACTTCCCTCACCTGCTTTTTGCAGGCCCGCCTGGTACCGGCAAAACCACTGCTGCGATGGCTTTGACCAGAGATGTTTTCGGACCTGAATTTAGGAACAATCTCTTGGAGATGAATGCAAGCGACGAAAGAAAGTTGGAAAGCATTCGTACCAAAGTGAAGCAGTTCGCTAGAACCTCTCCTTATGGGGACGCGAAATTCAAGATTATTTTCCTCGATGAAGCCGATGCTTTGACCCATGATGCTCAAGGTGCATTGAGAAGAATAATGGAACAATATGCTCAAACCTGTAGGTTTATTTTGTCATGTAATTATTCAAGCAAAATCATTGAACCAATCCAGAGCCGATGTGCTGTTTTCAGGTTTAGGCCTCTTGCAGATGCTGATGTTTTGGATCAAGTAAAATCCGTCGCAGATTCAGAAAAAGTTGGACTCGATGATGATGCTGCACAAGCATTGGTTAGGATTTCTCAAGGTGATTTGAGAAAGGCAATTACGGCACTTCAAGTCGCTGCGGCTTTGGAAAAGAATGTTTCAAGGTCATTAATTTACGAGACAAGTGCGACCGCACCACCTGAGTCGCTTCATCAGTATCTTATGGCTTGCAGACAAGATGGATTCCATGCAGCACGCAGAAGATTACGAGAACTTCTAGACAAGTATGGTTTAGCAGGAACGGATTTTGTCAATCAATTACATCGTGAATTGTATGGTGCAGATTTCTTATCCGAGATTCAGAAACTAGAGCTTACAGAACTGATGGCTGAAATCGATTTCAGATTGGTTGAAGGTGGAGGAGAGGCAATACAACTAGATGCCTTAACTGCGAGATTGTCAAAATTACTCAGTTGAATCTTCTACAACTAATTCTTCTACAACCAGCGTCATTGTAACAGTCCTTGTGTTTTCCCAAGGGTCACCGTCTTCAGTAACCTTGACCACGAAGTCATAACTCCCTTCACTCAAACCTTCAGGGACAGCAATTGCTACCGGATAGTCGATATCTCTGTGAGAGCGAACCGAATCCAAAGCAGTAGCATCAAGGCTTTCGATTTCTGACCATGAATTAGTTGCTGAACTTTCATTGTCAGGAAGCCATGAGTACGTAATTGAATATTCAGCATCAGCAGCATCGAAATTNTCACTGAANGCTAGAACGATGAAATGTGTTCCAGTATAGCCCTCGGTCAAAGTTACTTCACCATCCGATGATTTTGCGAAATCAAATCCTTCTTCACCCGAAGAAATCATGCCCCAGCCATCATCTACCTCTGGAGCGACAATGTCTGCGAATGGAGCGTTTGACAGAAGGAATGTCAACGCTAACCAGGTAAATATATGCAGAAATGATGCTTTGAACCAAGTTCCTTTGGTGTAATGTTCTACGAATTTTTCAGGAAGAATTGCCCTATGAATTGACGGTAATAGGAAAATAGACATCATTGGTACGAACCAAAGTAAGTCGGCATTATCCTTCGAATTAGGCATAGCGACATAGCGCATAATCAGTGACATTGTTGCAGCAAAAGAAATTACTAGCCACATTGAAATTGTATCTGCCTTTTCCTTAGAAACATGCTTGACTGGGTCGAATGACTCGATTCCCATGTCTGCACCGGAGCGATTTTTCTTTCTCTCCTTGTCACCAGTGCCACGATTTCGCCTTTCTGCGGCTGCCGCTGCCATAGCAGTATTGATGTCGACCATCAGATGTGCGGATGGTTGCCAGTGAATGAATCCTGTGGTCTAAAATTCGGTTATATTGATTCAAAAATTTGTGAATAGGCCGCATTATTCAAAGAGGGGTGTACGGTGGGCGGACTGCTTGCCGGGGTGGCGTAGTTGGTGGCGCGTCGGACTCATAGGGCAGTTCTAAGGAACTTTTTGTGACGTACCAAAGCCCCTTCACATGTCTGAGACATCCGAAGGTCGCGGGTTCAAGCCCCGCTCCCGGCACCTCTAATCATCAAGCATGGTCTCTAGGCTTAGCATGTAAAATGCTCAGCCTCCGCTCCCGGCACCTACAATTGCCATAGNAGTGATCTCGATTCGCGTGTTCCTGTCATCAACAAAAAGCACAGTAATTTAGTTAGAATTCAAACAAGCAAATATAACTGAATAAATCGGGATTGTAATAGGTCGATTGTATGAAGAGAATTTTNGATGGGATGACTAGTTTCAGTACAGAGAGGCCTAAAACGACAATTGCGATAATATTAGTATTCATTTTCTCACTAACTCCTAATGCAATGTTCATCAATTTTGACAACAGTGAGGACGCATTTTTCCCCGATAACGAAACTGTAAGATTGCTTAATGAAGTNGAAGATGAATATCAAGCCTCAATAGATTTCATACGTTTCATCGACGATATTGACTCCGGTGACCTGTATGACGAATCCACTTGGCAACAACTAGCAATTCTGGAAGCTATTTTACTTGAGAACCAAGACTTAGCTGAGTACCAGTATCCGCTGTTTGGCATACAACCGAATAGTGGTATGGCTAGTGCTGCAATACAGTGGCACAACTTGCAAGATCCTGTTACTGCAAGTCCATGGGTTGAAGATTTACAACTCGCAATTGATGCTGTGGGCTCTTCTGACAATGATAGTTTGGCAAGTAATCTTGCAAATCTTACAGAAGCAGGAAACAATCTGCCAAGTCCAGAATTAGTTAGTGCGAGTGAATTGAGAAATTGGGTNCCTGANGACCCCAATNTGTGGCTTGAAAGAATCGATGATGGAGCAAATCTAACATCNAATTTGTCANTGTTATCCCTCGACCTTACCAATCTAATTCAAGGCCCTAACAGTAGTGAAATTGCGATGGTTANAGGACCGATTTCCGGAAAGATCGGAATGCTAATGGGTATGCAATCAATCGATTATCGCTCAATGATNATTTCCAATTTACCTGCTGATGATACTTCCAATCCGTGGGATTCAGATGGACCTGTTCTGACTACCTATGTTGTGGTAACAGAGCCTGGAGAACACGGTGTTGAAGTGATTGGAGATGTTCAAGAAAAGGTTTCCGAATGGGCAGAAGATCTNGCGTCTCAAGCNAAATCTGAAACTGGTGATTCAGAAATTTCGGTATTCTCATTTTCGCAACTTGCAACTGGTCAAAACGCAAATTTAGGTAAAGAATTGGGGATTCTAAACTCTCTATGTTTACTACTTCTAGGTTTTATCTTATGGACAAAGTTCCGCAGTAAGAGAGATACTGCTAATGTTCTAGTTTTGACTGTATTTGCAATCTTAGCGACATATGGAATGGCTGGTTTACTCACTCTAATCGGGGTGAAAATGGTGTTTAATGCAGCGATGAACTCCATTCCAATTCTGTTGTTAGCAATTGGAGTTGACTATGGTTTACACGTAGTTGCTAGAATCAGGGAAGAATTACAGGATCAAGAGAAAGCAGACCCGCAGGGAAGNGAAACTCTGAGAGATTTCTCAATCGAGGCTCGCAGACTTGCCATCCGTAAAGGAACAATTCTGACCTCGGCAGCATTGATGGTTGCTATCTTTACTGACATGGTTGGTTTCCTATCTTTCAGGTTCTCTTCTCAGCAATTTTTGGTCTCGTTCGGTACCGTAATCGCAATCGGATTGTTCTTCATCTATCTGTTGAGCATTACTGCATTACCAGCATTGATGATGATTATACCGCCAAAGAAATTGCCTTTGGAAAAGTCTGGTAAAAACGAGGTTGGTCCTGTATCTGCATGGATTGGTTCACTTGTTAACGTCCCACAAAAAGTGATTGTTGTTACAATATTGATTTCTGTCCCGATGTTCCTTGGATTCCAACAATTAGAGGTTGGTTTCGATACTAGGGATAATTTCGATGATTCCGTTCCGGTTGTACAAGATTTCTTACTAATTGCTGATGAATTCCAGAGTAGTCCATCCCCACTATATGCGGTGCTGGAGGGGGATGTTATTTCTCAAGATGGTAGAGCATTGTACGATAGTGTCGTTTTGGAGCTGTCAGAAAATNCGAAAACCACAGGAATACCCGTTGGGTTATGGGCCGTTCTTGAAGAATCTCGAACTACTAATAGCGAACTAGATACACTGATGAATGATTTGAATGAAGATGAATCAACTTGGTCTGCACTAGAGTCTTGGCTGCTTACCGAAGATGGAAGGAATCTCTCTTCTGGAAATTTGAATTCTGATGCCTCGCAAACAGTAATCTCATTCCAAGCTGCGACTTTGGACTGGCAAGCAACNGCTGATTTTGAATCCGATTTGTCATCAAACCTTGCAGATATTGCGGATGAAAGTGATGGCGATTTCACAGTCCAATTATCTGGCCGTTCACTAATTCTAGCACAAGTTACTGCAGATGTCGCAGACTCAGCAGTGATTTCAACCGGCACAGTTGCAGCAGTAATTCTACTGATGCTAATTGGAATTAACACCGTGAGGCAAAAGGATGTAGTCCGTGGTGCTGCAAGAGGTTTCGTAACTTGGGTTCCATTGATGGTTGTCGTGGTTTGGGTGTACGGAATAATGGGTCTAACTGGATACCAGTTGAATTCACAGACGGTAACAATTGGTGCGCTAACACTGGGTCTTGGTGTGGACTATGCAGTTCACCTGACAACTAGGCTTGAAGAAGAGGTTGAGCATGCCCCGAGTGCAGACCCAGTAGATTGGTCTACCAAGTCAGTCGCAACAACAGGCCGGGCTATGTTTGGAGCAGCATTAACCACNGCCGGTGGTTTCTCAGTTCTGAATTTCTCTTCACTAGTGCCTTTGCAATTATTTGGACAGGTATTCGTAGTTGCAATTATCCTTGCATTGGTCACTAGTCTGTTTGTGCTTCCTGCACTATACACTCCTTTCCTAAAGCAAGATGCTCAAAAGTATCTTGCAAATACNGAGAGCGAGTAATCAGACAGCACGATCTTCTAGTAACTCGAGTGGAATGATTTCTAGAGCCTTGATATTAGTTGCTTCTAAGTCGACAGGACATGCTTGCCCGTGGTTCAAAGCGTCTAGCCATGTACGTGCGCATACNCACCACGAATCGCCAGGCTTCAGTCCAGGGAAATTGAAATGCGGAGCTGGCGTCATCAAATCATTGCCTTTTGATTTAGCAAATTGCAGGAATTCTTCAGTGACAATGCAGCACACTGTGTGAGAGCCCCTATCCATTTCATCAGTATTGCAGTGGCCGTCGCGATACCAGCCTGTAAGAGGCTTGCAGGAACATTCTCCTATGTCGTGACCTAACACATTCTTTTGAGCGCCCATGTAAGTTTGTCAATAAGATTCTACTTGAAATTATGTATGATTTCATTCATCATCTTCAGTACGTCTATTATTGCTGAGTGATTTCTTTAACAAGAACTCAATGTGTGAATTGAGTGACCTAAATTCATCATCAGCCCAGCGCTTTAGGGCTTCGTGAAGATTGGGATCTAATCGCAGTAAAATCTTCTTTTTCTCCATTTTAATCCCATCATCTTGGCATAAAGAAAGTGTTGGCCCATATTCCAATTGCCATAACTATGTACAAAATCATGCAAAACCAGAATGTCTTGGGGGCGAATTCTCTTGTTACCCATCCTTTCCCCTTTGCATGTACGCCTTGATGTACCCAGCAATAACCGGCATATAGGAGAATCATTATTGAGATTACTAAATTGATTATTAGTCGAATTTCCATCTAATCACCTACAGTCCTCCTTGAGGTGGTTTTCCGTAGTCAGGTTGTGACATATGAGTGACTGATTTGTTTACTGCTTGCGGAGCAATCAATTGATTGTCTGCAGGTGGAGTGAACATCATTTGTCCCTGGCTATCATCTTTCATTGTAAGCGCCATAATCAAACCAATAATTAGGAAAATAATCCCACAGCAAAATCCTCCAAAGCCTCCGACGAATCCAAAGAATACAGCGCCGATTTCATCAATGATTTCTTCAGCTAACTTGTCATCATAGGTTACCCAAACAGGTACATTNGATTCGAAAGTAATGTTACCCGAATAACAAGCTAAACATGCCCTTCCAACCTTTACTAGTCCGTCACTTTCTCTGTCCAGAACTTTGTTTAGAGAATTAGAGTCACAATTGCTGACATTACCGTACGCCTCATAATTTCCTTCGTAATAGAAATCTCCGTTTAATCCTTCATCCCAATCAGTGTTTACTTCTGGAGTAGATAGAACAGTTATTGTCGTTGATTCACAGATGTCCCATTCACCATTTTCATTCGCATCTTCGTATATTCCCTTGACCCAGAATGTTACACCTAGGTCTCCATAATTGTCTGTATCTTCGATGACAATTGTTCCATTTGTTACATCTTNAAGTTCGTATTTGGCAAATTCGTCTTCAATTTCTGAAACGCTATCTATTCCTACTGCAAAACCAATTATTCCAATTATAGTTAGTACTGCGCCTATTACAAGAACAACTTTTGGTGCTGTTTTCATTTAATCAGCCTCACTGGTATAATGTTCCTGTGTTGACTACNGGGGTAGTGTCGGTTTCTGAGCACAGAACAACTAGCAAGTTGCTAACCATGGTTGCTTTCTTGTCTTCATCAAGTTCAATGATTCCCTTTGTACTCAATTGTTGCAGAGCAAGTTCGACCATGCCGACTGCACCGTCGACGATCTCACGTCGTGCTGCAACGACTGCACTCGCTTGCTGGCGGCGTAGCATTGCTTGTGCGATTTCAGTAGAATATGCAAGGTAAGAGATTCTAGCCTCCAATACTTGGATACCAGCTCTNGCNAGGCGAGCCTCAACGGATTGTTGCAATTGCTTTGCGATTTCATCTTGATGGCTAGAGAGAGTGATTCCTCCGATATCCTTCTCTTCAATGGCGTCGTAAGGGTACTTTGTAGCCATTTCACGTAGGGCTGCTTCGCTTTGAATCTGGACATAGTGTCCGTAATTCTCTACTTCGAACATTGCTTCTGCAGCATCATAAACTCTCCAAACAACAACTGCTGCAATGTCTATCGGGTTTGCGTTAACATCGTTAACTTTCAACTTACTAGATTCGAAGTTGTTGATCTTGAATGATATCTTCGACTTACTGTAAAGTGGGTTGATGAAGAATCTGAAACCTTCAGTCTTCAATGTTGAAACGTATTTCCCAAAGAACTGAGTCACTACTGCTTCATTTGGATTTACAATTACATACGAATTCCACCAAATTAGCCAAAGTGGGCCGGTGATTATCAGAAGAAGAGCGCCTGGTCCGGTGGCCGTTAATCCTAGATTGAATACACTCAGTACCAAATGGAGGAATAAGCCAATGAATCCATTAATGGTTTTCGCATCTTTGTCTTTAAATTGGGGCTCAGTTTGTGGCATCACTGCTTGAGGCGGGATGCTAAGGGTTGCGGGCTGCATGTGTCTGTCCAACACAGGCTCGTATTTTATGATATCTAAGTGATATCACC
>PAJN01000022.1 GCA_002710205.1 Methanobacteriota archaeon
AAACTAGTTTCTAAAGAAAGGATGACTCAGGAAGATGCAGACGCTGCTCGCTCAAGAATCAGTACGGCAATCGATCGTAGCGCTTGTGCTGATGCAGACTTAGTTGTTGAAGCGGTACCAGAAATTCTTGATTTGAAGCTTTCAATATTTTCTGAACTAGACGGAATTTGCAAGCCTGATTGTATATTGGCTACTAACACTTCATCGATTTCAATTAGTGAAATCGCAGCAGCAACTTCTAGGCCAAGTAAAGTGATTGGAATGCATTTCATGAACCCTGTTCCTATCATGAAACTCGTAGAGGTAATCAACGGAAAGGAAACCTCAGAAGATGTGACAGCAACCGTTCTATCAGCAGCGGAAACGATGGGAAAAATCCCACTGATGTGCAATGATTCCCCTGGATTTGTATCAAACAGAATCCTTTGCCCAATGATCAATGAAGCAATTCTTACTCTACAAGAGGGTGTTGCAGAACCGGAAGCAATTGATGGAATCATGAAATTAGGCATGAACCACCCAATCGGTCCTCTCGCTTTGTCCGATTTGATTGGTAATGATACAGTATTACACATTATGAATGTCCTCCATGAAGGAATGGGTGACGACAAATATGCTCCAGCACCTCTTCTTATAGAAATGGTTGGGCAAGGAAAATTAGGACGTAAATCAGGCCAAGGCTTCTATGATTATTCCTGAGATTACCAATCATCAGTGGCTAACAGTTTAGTCCTAGAGCGAATTGGCTTAATCATGCGAAAGGCAATTCTGATGTCCATTCTGATGTTTGGCGTCATTCTCACACCCTACGCTTCCGCTTTGGATGGTGATGGCGATGGAATCAACGATGACGTCGATATTTGTCCATTTGCAGCAGGTTCTGCAAATTCTACACTGGGCTTAGGTTGCCCAGATTCGGATGGTGATGGCCTCGCAGATTTTGAACAGGCAATAACTCATAATTGGGGAGAATCCATTAGAGAAAATTTAGATTACGGATTCAGTGGAGTCGGTGACGAAATATATGGATTGGCTTGGGCTACTAATGGTTCAATCTTCTACGCAGGAGGCGAAAATAACCGAGTTCATTCATTCGATGAACTTGGAAATCATATTGCTCAAATGTATGTCATGCCAGGTGATATCTACGACATTGATGTCTCACCTGATGGAACAATGCTTGTGGTAGTCAGTGCAAATGGGGGATGCCGAGTTATTGATTCAACCACAGGCGCGTTAATCGCAGATTTATGGAATAATTCCTCGAATGGTGGAGTCTTCGAGGTAGCATGGTCTAACGACGGTAGCATGATTTTTGCTGGAGGACAGGACATCAAGGTAGTTTGGTACAACACCACTGATTGGTCAGAAATTCGAAACAACTCAGTACTNCCTGGCTGGATTAGTGGAATAGATACCACACCAGATGACCGCATGTTACTTTTCTCTACTAACAATAATTTGCGTGGTTATTGGACCAGTAACGGAACTATGGCNCTCAATATGACTAGCCATACCGANTACATTCGTACTGTGAAAGTTAGCCCAGATGGTAGGTATGTNGCAACGGGTTCAAACGACAATTCNGTCAAAATTACTGATATTTCAAATCAAACAGTTGTTGCCACAATTCAGGCNGGGTCCGATGTTTACGATATNGATTTTTCNTCNGATGGNGGNACATTGGTGGTAGCTAGAGGTAGATCATCCTCTATGTACGCATATCAGACAGACACCTGGACTTCTCTTGGTGAGATGGAAGGTTTTGGAAGCAATGGTAACAACAGAGGAGTATATTCGGTTGAGTTCCATGAAGATGGAGACAAGTTAGCAGTTGGTTGGCGCAGAGGTTATGTTTCACTACACATGGCTGCAGATGCATACATCCGCGTGCATGGACTTCACTACACCTCACTTATGGAAAATCCTTGGAGGTCTACATATCTGACATTAGATGAATCTGTCAGAGTTTGGAATTTTGATCGGGTAACGTCCACTTTGGATGTTTGTGATTCTAAGCATTATATTGGCTCAAGCCCTAACGGAGTAAGTCCACAGTATGCTGACAAAGCTGCAAATTATTCAGATACAGGGTTGTGGGATTGCAAGTACACAGAAGGTCAGATTTTGGAAATTCCTTACGGTAGAGCAGCTGGTGCTCTAATGGTTACATCTGGAGGGAATACCGAGACTTGTGTCCAAACAATCGGTGGTCTTTCGATGGCTCAAGTCAGATGGATTGTTTCAGGATCTCCCAAGAACTCATTGACTACTGCCGGTGGCATGCCTGCTCTGAATTGGAATTCTGTAGTGCCAAATGACGATGGAAATGGTGTTCCGGAATGGATCGACCTTGACCCGTCATGCCCAGATACAGAGATTGTATTGTCACATCGCTGGGAGAATAAGTCAGACACAACGATTCTGCATGAAACAGTNCTTTGTGCTAATTGTGCTCAAGTAGACTCTATTTATTCATCAAGTTCTTCGAGATACCGTGCAATAGCAGGTGAGTTTAGATCTGATGTAACCGATGGGGTAGCATCTTCAGGTGGCGAAGGCTCGATTGGTTTTACTGAAATGATGTATTCCATAAACAACAATAACGGCGTTTACATCATTCCATTGGTTGATAATTTCACTCACGGTGCTGCAGATGCAATTGCAGATGGCGGTGTTGCTATTGATCCTTCAGCAAATGCATCTCGAACTGGAGAGTGGCCCCTTCAAACCGACATGAGAGCATTTGTTTCTGTTGATGAGATTGCCAAGAATTTGAATTTCTTGAAGTTCCTTTTGACTGATTTAGGGCAATTAAAGTGGGAGCAAATGGGATTCACAGGACTTGATGCATGGGGCCTTTACACCTCTTGGGCTAAACTCGGAGTTGACATGTCCTATTTACTTCCAGATGCAGATTCAGATGGCATTTGGGATGGAGATGACCTGTGTCCAGAAACTGAATTAGGATTATCAGTAAATCTAGTGGGTTGTGCAGAAAATCAACTTGACGATGACAATGATGGATATACTAACGACCTAGATGATTGTGACGACGAAGCCGGAACCTCCACTTTAGGAAGCTTAGGATGTCCAGATCTTGATGGAGATGGATGGCAAGATTCTGACGACAGTCATCCTAATGATAGTTCAGAATGGAATGATACAGATATGGATGGATTTGGAGATAACTCGGATGATTGCCTCACTGAATATGGTAACTCAACCCAAGATTTGCTAGGCTGTATCGATACTGACGGAGATGGTTGGTCAGATTTGGGTGATGACTTCCCTGGCGATCCACTCGAATGGAAGGATTCAGATTCGGATGGCTATGGAGACAATGTTGACGAATTCCCGCTTGAATTTACGCAATGGTTAGATTCTGATGGTGATGGATTTGGTGACAATAATACCGGGCTCGAAGGAGATGATTGCGTCAATGTAAGTGGTTCTTCACATGAAGAGGGATTATTCGGCTGTATTGATTCTGACGGCGACGGATGGGCAGATTCTATCGATGATTTACCGGACAATCCTGAACAACACAGAGATATTGATGGCGACGGGGTTGGTGATTCTGCAGCCTCAGGATACTATGATTTGTGCGTAGATACGCCACCGGAAGAAATCGCAATGGTTGACTCAAACGGTTGTGGTCCATCCGAGAGAGATGTCGATTATGATTCATTTACTGATGATATTGACCAATGTCCTAACACTCCGCTTTTACTATCAACGATGGTAAACACTACGCTTTACTTAGATGATGAAAATACAATCCTAAATCCGTTTGTTGGGTGCGCCCCTTCAGAGATTGATGCGGATGGCGATTCTGTAACATCTGACCTTGACTGGGATGATAATAATCCATACCAGTGGGTGGATACAGATGGAGATGGTTTTGGAGACAACTCCGATGCAGAAGGAGGGGACGATTGTCCTACGCAGAAAGGTACATCGATTTATGACCAAGTTGGATGTTACGACCTTGATGGTGATGGTTGGTCATATGACCACGATTTCAATGATGGAGATGCAACTCAATGGAATGACACTGATGGTGATGGATTTGGTGACAATTGGGATAATCCTGATTGGAATGAATCTAGAATCCATGGTGAATTTGTTGTCGGAGCCACTCAACCAGATAGATGCCCAACCGAATATTCAGCTTTCCTATACTCTGACACACAAGGATGTCTTTCTGGCTTACCTGTAGATAATGATGATGAGCAAAAATCTAGCCAAGATGATGAGGAAGAAGATTCCAATTTGGGGTTAATATTGGGTATTGCTGGAGTTGGAATAATCCTAGTTTTGTTTGGTGCAATCGCAGTATTAATTCGCAAGAAGCCGAAACCAAGATCCAAATCCGGAAAGGCAGTACACCCTGCATTGGAAACTAATCATGAGCCTGAAGTCGACACAGAATCATTGGAATCAGCAAAGGAAGTTATGCAGCAAGTTGAATCCGAGACTGTAATCGAACATGTCTCTTCATGGGAAGAATTACCTGAAGGTGAATGGTTACCAAATGATGAAAATGGCGTAAACTGGTATCAGGACAAAGATGGACGTTATTGGTATTCGACTGATGACGGTTTCAGGATTTGGAATGATTGAAATTATCAAAGACTGAATTCTCCTAACCCCGCCATGGAAGATGTCTTTCTTGTAACTGGTGCATCAAAGGGTTTAGGTCGCTCAATAGCATTAGCGATAGCAAATTCTGGTGCTACAGTTATTGCACTGGCTCGAAATAGTTCAGAACTAAATGATATTGAAGCCAAGCTGAAAACAATCTCGGGTGACTCGATTGCTGTAAGTTGTGATCTTTCAAAGTCCGCAGATATTTCCAATGCTTCTGATTTCATACTTTCAAAATTCGAACACCTTTCAGGTATCGTTCATAATGCAGGAATCATAAATCCAATCGGGAACATGCTAGATATTTCAAGAGATGACTGGGAGCTTACGCTCAAAGTAAACCTGCTAGGGGTGCAAGACTTAACTCGCTCTTTGGATGATGCCATAGGTGGTGAAAAACATACTAGGATTACTACCATTTCTAGCGGTGCAGCGCAACGTTCATTGCATGGATGGAGTGCATATTGTGTTTCTAAAGCAGGTCTCGATATGTGGACAAATTGTATTGCTGAGGAAGGAAACAGTGAGAATATCTCAGCATTGGCAATCGCTCCAGGTATTGTGGATACAGCAATGCAAGAAGAGATCAGAAGTGCGGATGAATCATCATTCCCACTTTTACAAAATTTCAAAGATTATTACGTAAATGGAGAATTGTCAAAACCCGATGATGTGGCGACTAAGTTGCTCCCATATTGTCTCGGTAAATTGGGTAATAATGGCGACAGATTGGACGTCCGTAACTTGTGATAGTATGCCATATCAATGGTAACGGTCATAAGCCCCAACCATAGCCTAAGGCATAGGGAGCCATATGCCGGGAACAACTCGTGTAGAAATTCGAACACTGAAGGTTGGTCGCTACTGTTGTGTCGACGACAAAGCGTACAAGATAAATTCAATATCAAAATCTAAGCCTGGTAAGCACGGTTCTGCTAAAGCAAGACTTGAACTGGTCGACATTTTCACAAGTCAGAAAATCTCTCACGTTGGAAGCGTTACCGATTCAATTCATGTTCCTCTAATCGAGAAGGGTACCGCTATGGTCACTCACATTGAAGGGGCTGAAGTACATGCAATGAACATGCGTGACCATTCAATGATGATTCTTCCACTCGAGGATGAATTGGAAATCGAAGCAGGCAAGGAAATCATGTGGATGGAAGCTTTGGGCTTGTACAAGATCATCCGTGACCACTGATATTCTCCCGAGGTGAGTTGATGGGTGTCAAGAAGTCGGCATATAGACAACCGGTAACTCCGGAAGGTCTCAAAGCGATTGAAAGCGGCACACTCACATGGTTAGATGACGAGATGTACAACAACCTGAATACGGGTGTTCTTGAACAATATCTCGAAGAAAAGAACCTGGAAGAGGCATTCGAAGTTTCTCATTGGGATACTAGGAAAGTATTGATTGGCATCGGTATCGGTGCTATTTTCTCAGGTGTTACCGCCTACATCGGTCTGAAACTTGGTCTTGCAATATCGGCTGCTTGGTACATCGCATATGTTTTGGGTATGGCTTTGAAATGGTCTCCATCTGAAGTTAATATTGCAACATCTGCAACTACCGGTGCAACTCACGCATCAACCGGATTCATTTTCACTTTCCCTGCAATTTTCTTGCTCGCTGCTGACCCCCAGTATTGGTTATCGGATGGTCCGCTGATTGTATTGGGTGAAGGCGAAACAATGCGCCTAGCATTCGTGGGAATCGTAGCATCAATGTTTGCAGGATTCCTTGGTGTAATGTATTTCATCATTTTCAGACGTGTTTGGTTGGTTGAAGACCCTCTTCCTTTACCTGGTTTCGAAGCCACCTTGAAGATGCTTGACATTGCAAGTGATGTCAGCACAGGTGCGGTTGAGCATGCTAGAGAATCACTGAAGACAATCGGTGTTTGGACTGCAATAACAATGGTCGGATTATTCCTAATCGAGTACCCGCTTGTATGGATGGATGGAAAAAGACAGGCATTGAGTGACTACCTCGCTGAACTGCTAACTGGCGATACATTTGGTTTAGCATCATTTTATTCTCACGCAAAGATTCACCAGCCTGGGGAAGTTGTAGATGGAGTTGCAAGAGGTCCTGCTCACTATAATCCTGATACGGTATTCAATCCGTTCATGTACACATATGTCGGTGTTGCACTGACTCCTTCCATGTTTGCTATTGGATGGTTCATGAAAACCAGAGTTGCGTTCCTAGTCAATCTAGGTACAATTGTGGGATGGTTTTTCTTGGTTCCACTTGCAGTTGCAACCAACTTACCTGTCTACGAAGGACAGATTGGAGCGAGTGTTCCTTTGCAAGACCTTCCTGCCGCACTTCATGCTGTCAACCCAGCAGACTATCCTAGCTCAACCGGTGCAGTCCAGATGTATGCCTTCGCAAAGGCAGTGCGATTCATTGCAATTGGAGCAATTGTCGGCGGTGGAATTTTCGGTCTCCTGAAGATGTGGAAGACATTCGCAAACATCTTTGTCGATATTGGGAAAGCGTTCAAGGGCGACAGCGGAAAAGAGTACATGGAAGGCAAGGGCTGGTACGAGTGGCCATTGGCACACATTCCTATCTTCATGCTGCTAACATTTGGTTCAATGATTGTAATTTTCTTGCTGGGTGAGTTCCCGTTAATCGCAAGCATTGTGTTCTCTCTGATCTTGTTAATGACCACATTCCTGCTTGGTGCTATTGCTGTCAGAGTTATGGGAGAAACCGGTATTGAGCCTGTTTCTGGAACATCTTTCATTGTTCTATTGATGCTATTTGGCGTGTTCCTAAACTTCACAGACCCACTTGGCCTTACTACACAAGAAGCTGTACTGTTAGGCCTTGTAGGTACCACAGTCTTCGGTTCAGCAATTTCAATGTCTGGAACTGTAATTGGTGATTACAAGAACAGCCTGTACATTGGAAACCGCCCTTACCACATCTCAAAGGGCAACATCATGGGTGTTGTCCCTGGTGCTGTAATTGGTGCAGGAGTTGCAATTTTCCTAGCAAACGAACTTGCACAGGGAAGAATAGATTTAATCGCTCCGCAAGCAAACGCGTTTGCTACATTCTCAGTAATTTTTGCTGAAGGCCAAGGAGATCTAACCTTACTACTCTTAGGATTCATGTTGGGAGTATTCGTAGAGTGGGCCACTGGAATGGGGACCTCCTTCGGACTGGGAATGTATCTTGACGTTCCTCACACACTTCCAATGCTTATTGGTGGTGTAGCAAGAGACAAGTGGGAAGATAAGAAACTCAAGCCTCGCATTGAAGCGATCAAGGAAGAAGAAGGCGCCGTTGTTGCTGAAAAGAGACGAGCACTAATCTTGCTTGGAACATTCATGGTCGCAGCGGGTCTGCTAACAGGAGAAGCATTCTTTGGAACTGAGAGTAGTATTCTTTCATTCATTGATTCGCTTTGGGATCCAGAGTTTGGTTCAAGCCTAGAATGGCATTTGGCCAGACTTGGAGGATTTGTGGCCCTCAATGCACTAATTGGATGGATGATTTATGCGCTCTTCAAGAGAGCGGGTGTAATCGGCGGCAAAACCCAAGATGCAGAATTAGTTGAGGCGTGATTATGTCACGCACTCCACCACTAGTGTGGGGTTTGCTGGTTGCTGGAGTTCTAGGCGTATCTTCAGCAGGAGCTATCCTCTCTAGTTTGGATGATATCCCTCCTTTGATGCGTGCTTCATGGCGCCTCCAAATCACTGTGTTGATGTTGTTACCATTTGCAATTTTACAATACAAGCAAATGGATCACCATAAGCGATCTAAGATGACAGAGAAAAGAACTCTACTGATTTTGTTTGGCTCAGGAGTTGCTTTGGCAGCCCACTTTGGAACTTGGGTTACATCCCTAGATCACACTTCATTGGCGCACTCGCTTTTGTTTGTAACCAGCCATCCAATCATCATCGTCATTGGTACGGCAATCTTAGTTCGAACGCCGCATCGCTTAGAGACCACAGGTGCAATAATCGGTTTGATTGGAGCTGGAATTACATTACTTGATGCAAATGATAGCGGTGAAGTAACTCTATGGGGGGATTTCTTGGCTTTTGCAGGTGCAGTAACAGTAGTTGGTTACATTGTTGCTGGGCGCATACTTAGAGAGTGGATGCCAGTATTTGTCTATGCAGTTCCAGTGACATTGCTTGGAGCAATTCTTCTAATTCCAATGTCAATTCTAATGGGTGAAGAGACTGCTGCATTGGGATGGGTTGAATCCGATTTGCTTGCAGACTTCATCAAACTTGCATTCTTGGCAGGTATAGTCGGACACACAGGACTAAACGCATGCCTAAGGTGGCTNGGCCCGTTAACGATATCATTTGCAGTAACTTTAGAGCCGATAATTGGCGCATTCATTGGATGGTTTTTCTATGACGAAAGCGTTCCAGGAAAGTGGACATGGCTTGGAGGTTTGATTCTAATTATTGGAATTATGTTTGTGATTAAAGGAGGCGCTGAAAATGGCATGGATACTTCTGACGAATGATGATGGTATAGAAGCAGAAAGTCTGCAGGACCTTGTAACTGCNCTACACGAAAGGGGGCATGGTTGCATTGTCTTCGCTCCGAGTGAAAATAACTCTGCAGTTAGCATGAAAATATCACTTGGAAAACCACTTACTGTAACTAGAAGAGATGATTCAAGAGAAAATATGTACCAATTTTCTATTGGAGGAACTCCCTGTGATTGCATCATTGCTGCACTGGACGGAGGCTTGCAAAAATTGGTTCCCGGGATAATGCCAAAATTAGTTGTTAGCGGAATAAACCTAGGTCCTAATTTGTCTCAAGATGCNTANCACAGTGGGACAATCGCTGCTGCTCGCGAAGCAGGAATGTATGGNATGCCAGCAATCGCATCTTCTTGGTCTTCATTTGACCCAGAAGGTATGGAAGTTGCAATCGATGCAACTATCCAATTGATCGAAGCGGCTTTGCAGGTATTGCCGGATGAACCAACAAATCTCAACCGTCCTCATGTCGATGTGAATGCTCCTCACCTTACTGCTTGGCCAAATCAATCGAGTAAGCCTTGGATGGATGACCCGATATCAGCACTTAGAAAATCATTCGCTGCTGGTGAAATGTTACTCAATCTAAATGTCCCACGTGGCTGGAATGGCGATTTTGCTTCAACTCGCTTGGGTATGCGTTGGTATCGAAGCGCAATCACATTCTCTAATGATACATCTACCTTCCAACTTGGAGCTGCTAGAATCGATGTAGATGCAGTTGATAGAGGCGATGTTGACTCTGATGTCAAAGGTGTAGCAAGTGTAACTTGTATGCCATCTTGGCCTCAAACCCATCCTCTTGAAATGGATATGGAACTACTCGGCTGGTCACTCGAAAATAGCACTGAAGGGATGCCAAACTGGCTCTGAAGATTTTGTTAAAGTTCTAAATGAACTCCCTCGTCTAGCAAGAAGTGAACTATTGCTATGCAAGTATGGCCTTGTAACCAGTTGTTTCCCAGACTTCTAGGAATGCCCCTGTCACATTCCAGGGTTTTATCATCGCCAAGAATGAATCCAACATTTTCAATTNAGAAATTATTTGGCAGTGTTCCAGAATATAGATTTGGAGAATCTGCCTCTAATCTGATTGTAGGACAATCCCACTCATCTAAAGTCATGTCCAAATTACCTCCCCCATCATATATTCCGGGACTTCGCTCAATCCAGTGTCCTCGAGGCGGGATTGGCTCTTTGATGACAGCAGCCACTTTTCCGGCAACTGCCCTCTCTTCAGCATGAATCCCTTTCAATTCATTTGAAACGAATTTGATTCTTCTTGCAGGTCCTGGTCCTCCAAGTAAAATCATTGTAAATTCAACATCCTTTCTGATTCCATGGCTTGTAAGTATTGAGGACATCAATGCCCTGATTAGAACGTCCATTCGACCTGCTCCGCCGGCCAAATCATTCAACGGGAGTTTACCTTTGGCCATCGCTCTTGTTCCTACAATTACAAAACGACGCAGAAAAATCACCTGTTGTTTTCGATGACTGAGCGAATTGCATTGCACATATCTGACTCTTTTTCTAAAATGAAATGCGCACCATGAGAATCAACTAGCCAACCTCTTGGCATTCCTTCTTTTCCGTAATCTTCCATTCTGTTGGCAATTGTAGCAGTCATTCCTGCAGTTTGGATTTGGGCATGCGCTCTGTGAACTAGGTCTTTCTGCTTGATTCCACTTTCTAATTTGAAACCGATTCTGGTAGCTCCCTCGCACAAATCCTTCAATTCACTAATGTGCTTTGCACCTTCTTTCATTTGGATATTCAAATCACCCTGCAATGAAGCGATTTTTCCTTCAACAGGNTCNGGAATAATGTAGTCAAGAACAGCCGCTGCATGAATCCATACATCGATTCTATCTTTTGCAAGTGCTTTCAGTTCCTCAAGCATTTGGTAAGGTTCTGGACATTTGATGTCTAATGGTAGCCAATCGGGTTTAGAAACAGTGGTAACTCCACTCACGCATGTAACATCCATTCCGTGGCGATATAGATCATCTGCAATCAAGTAACCAGTCTTTCCACTTGACGTGTTTTGTACGTACCTGACATCATCAATTGCACTTCGAGTAGCACCCAATGTAACAACTACTGATGTACCATTAGCATTGACTAAGTTTCCTAATCTGGCAACGATTTCCTCATGATTTGGTGTCTTTCTTTTGCCCTCTTCTTCAGCACCCCATAGAACTTGAATTCCCTGTTTAGCACATTGAAACACCAAGTCTTCTGTAACTGGATCATTTGCTAAATCATTGTGCATTGATGGTACCATCATGATTGGGCTCCCCTTGCCTCTAGCCGCTGAAAGTGCCATCAGTAGAGGACCATTCATTAAGCCGTGAATGAATGAAGCAATCAAATTTCGAGTTGCTGGAGTGACTAGCACCGCATCAAAATCTGATAATGCAGACAAATCGCCATCCCAATCGGTGATAACCTCTCCCTGAGATGCCCATCTTACGGCCATAGGTGTGATTATCTCCTGTGCAGACGGTGTCATGATTACTGAAACTTCAGCACCATGCCTACGTAACTCTCTAGCTAGCCTGACTGTGTCGACTGCTGCGATTCCACCAGTGACGCCTAGTAAGATGTGGCGCCCACTAAGTGAACTGCCTCGCACCTCAACATCGGTGTCACGCATGATACGCCCAAAAGACACTGCTTCAATACGGCTTCGCTGGTAAAATATTACATTGGTTCACAGAGAACCGGTTATTTCAATTGCAAATCTCTACTCGTAGCGGTCATGTCAGATGCTGATGAGATGATTCTCGCAGGCTCTAGGCCTCAGCATTCTAACCCAATTGATGCACTTCACAGTCGTACTTCATTTGTCTTCGTTGTAGATTCTTTGATTGTAACATTTTTCTTTTACCAATTTTTTGGACAACTTGCCTTGGCTCCTGGATTTTTCTTTCTAGCAGTGTGGGCCGGATATCGCAATAGGGCTGCTTGGGCTTATTGGTTCGTACCGATCATCATCGGTGGATTGACATTGATATTCTGTTTCATTTTGTTCGTCAATGTTTTAGCTATGCTTTCGGGCTCAATAGGTGGACTTGTATTCGCAGCAATCCTTGGTTATGCAATATTTTCTTCAATTAGGTTCATCAGAGTGCATTTCCATCCAGTATACAGGATGGGTTACAGCGGATATTCGATTTATGACGAGGGTCACAAGTTGCCGGCGAATGAAATGTTGGCGGCTTGCCCTTCTTGCTTAGCAGTACTGGCAGTAAACCCTCTGCTATTGTCTTACGAGGACAGATGTCCACACTGCGATTCGCCTTTGGTGCTTGGCGGTCCAGAAGAAGAATGAACTACTCAGCGAGAAGCTAGAGTTAGGTTCTTCCACATGTCTTCAGGAACTTCCATGGCTAGTCTTAGACCACCCATTGCACCCAATCTAACAGGATCGTCTACAACGTGAACGTTTACTTCACCCATGTCAGAGAGGCGGCGCTCGATAAGTGCACCAAGTCCTCTAATTCCTGAGCCACCACCTGCAAGAACCATGTTCCTGCGGAATTCGTCGTGGAATTCAGGGTTTGAGCCAGCAATTAATTGCTTGACATTTTCAACAATAGGGTCAACGATTGACTCGCAAGCAGCCTGAATACAATCAGTGATATCAAGAGACATCGCTTTTCCTTCGATAGAGAAGTCAACCATTATTGGATTATCAGGAGTTGATGTAGATACGAAAGAGTACTGCTCCTTCCATCGGCGAGCCATGTCCTTAGTGATTTGAGCTCCGTTGTACTTCTTTTGTACTTCAGCGATGATTTGCCTGTCTACATAGTCACCAGCATGCCCAGTGTGCATCTGGTCGCCAGGTCCTGGGATTGTGCCATAGACACGGCAAAGGTCAGTAGTTCCTGCACCGATGTCAATTACCAGTGTGTGCTCAATCATGTCTAGAGCGTAAGCAACTGCGAAAGGCTCAGAAATAATCATTGCAGCATTAACTGAGCCTGCTGCTGCATCGAAGATTGAGGTTTTATCTACGTGACTTGCTTCAGCAGGTGCTCCAATAACAGCAACTACGCGGTCGTAATCTTCTGGGTCTGACAAGCCGATTAGGTGAGTGATGAAGTGAGCGATGAACTCACGGTCTTCTGGGGTGTCCTTGATGACACCAAGTTCTAGAGGCCTGAATAGATTCAGTGCTAGTCTGTTCTTTAGTGCCTCGTTACCGAAAAGAACGTCTCTCTTCAGGAAATTTCGTGCAATTGGGTCCTTTGGAGTTCCAATTACTGTAAGCTCTTCTTCTTCGTGACTGTCGCTTGATACCATTACAGAGCGAAAGGTTCCAAGGTCAATTCCGATGTATAGTACTTCTTCAGCCATAATACTCGCCTATTTGGGCGATTGGCTCTCACCTTATGAAGGATACCTTAAGTGAGTATTGTCAAAACCATTGAAATAAAATCTATATTTCAATGTACTAACACCAATTTTCACACGATTGGCAATACCATGCGGCATAGTCTGCATAAAGTTCGGCCATCTTTCCACAACCTGTGCATTCTTTGAGTGCATGATCTCCGAAAATTTGCTGAACTATTTGCACATGAAGGTAATCATCAATTCCCAATTGCTGGCGCATAGCCCACAGCATCTGGTCTTCAGAAGGTGAAATAATTCCATCCGCCAAGCAGATTTCTACAACAACTCTGTAGTCCTCAACCATTCTAACATCTCTAGGGTCCATTGAAACTCCTGCCTTTTCTGCCACGATGTCGGTTCCACCAGGGTCGTCGACGAATATTACAAGTGAATCTGGATTTAGGTCTTCACTTCGCAACTCTAGTAAAATCATGCTACCTTCTTGATTGGCATATACTAGATTAGAAAATCTGTTTATTACATTTGTAATTGAACGTGCGGTATCTTCCGCAGTTCTTCCTCTTCGCCATCCAGTTTCACTAGCCTCGTCATAAGCATAGAATTCAGTACCAAGTCCTGGATATTCAAGGCGGACTTCTTCTCCACCATCAAAACCATTTGCTACAATTGTAATGCTTCCGACGGTGGTATCTACTAGGTTATCATTATCATCAAAAGAAATCATTAGAGGTTTTCTTTCTTCAGCAGCTGCATTGAAGTGGCCACTCATGCCACTCATCCATTTATCTTCCAACCTTTTTAGTGAGGCTTCCTGTTCACCAGAAAGTCCTGAATCAATTCCCAAAACATTACTCAAATCACCGCCTTGCATCTCTTGCTTGAATTCCTCAATTAGTTCAGCATCTCTACGATAGGTATCAGGAGGTCCTCGCATCTGAGCGACATGATTTGGGTCTTTCCACTCATAACCGCATCTTACGCAACTAAGGTAACCTGCAAGTGTAGATGGTTGCTTTTCACCACCACATCTTGGGCATTCGCCTTCTTCGCTAATACTAAGATTTTCGAATGCTTCTCTACGCCCCTTTCGGATACCCATGTTTAATGTACACATGCGGTATATGATGAAGGTTATCATTCATATTTACGCAAAACAGTAGCAATTCCCATGCCGCCACCGATGCACATTGAGGCTAATGCATATTCTCCATCTACTCTGTTCAGCAATGACGCTGCTTTCCCAAGTATTCTGGCGCCGCTTGCTCCGAGTGGATGCCCGATAGCTAATGCTCCTCCATCAATATTCAATCTCGCATCGTCTGACGCAATATTTAGATCTTGCAATACTGCAATCGATTGTGCACTGAAAGCCTCATTTAGTTCGATAACATCTACATCATCCAATTTAATTCCAGCTCTATCTAACGCCTTTCTTGAAGATTCAACCGGACCTATTCCCATAATGTGCGGAGGTACGCCAACGACAGATGTCGAAACAATCTCGGCTAGCCCCCCTAGACTATGCTCTTGGGCATATTCATCAGAACAAATCAAATTGCAAGCAGCCCCATCTGTTAGCGGAGATGATGTTGCTGCTGTAACAGTCCCATCTTCAAGGAAAGCGGGGGGTAATCTAGACATTTTTTCGATTGATGTTTCTCTCATACAACCGTCCACATCAATCATATTTTCATCAGCCTTGATTCCTACAATCTCGTCAGTAAGTAATCCGTTACTTTGAGCACTAAGAGCCTTATTGTGGCTGTGTAAGGCAAACTCTTCTTGCTCAAGACGCGAAATAGAATAATCCTTAGCAAGGTTTTCTGCAGTCAATCCCATCGAAATATATGCATCAGGATATTTTGATTCAATACCCTGGTGTAAATCTCTATTCCATCCACCTCTTTTCACTAATGACATCGTTTCTACTCCTGCTGCCAAAAATAGCTCTCCAGAGCCCAATTTGATAGCACCTGCAGCACTGTGTGCTACTTGCATAGATGAGCCACACAAGCGATTTGTAGTCATTCCTGGAATAGTATTGGGCAGTTCAGGCAAGTATGTTGCAATTCTTCCAAGATTCAGACCTTGAACTCCTTCTGGATATGCGCATCCTAGCATCAGGTCTTCAACATCATTCACATCTACGTTATTTCTCTTGATAATTTCCCGAATAGTTACTTCCAACATATCTTCGGGTCTTACTGACGCCAATTCACCCTTGTGGGCTCTGTGAAACGGAGTTCGCAAGTAGTCTGAAATTACTGCTCGCATAGCCTGTCCAATCAGTCTGCTCTCATCATCATTGCCCTGTTTGACATCTCTCTGAATAGAACTGATTATGAAGGAGTTGCTAACAGGTCGCAATATGCTACGACAATGTAGAACACATGGACACTTCAGTGGAACGAATTGTCCTGAATGTAACGCAGAGGGCAAGTTCATCATGTCTGATAGAGAAGCCAACAGCCTAGGAAGAATTTTGGCACTCGTATTACGACATGCCCCTGAGAAATTTGATGTTGAAATGGATCTAAACGGATGGGTTAATTCTCGTGAGTTATCTGAAGCGATCCAAAACAAGAGAAGACATTTCCATTGGCTACGTGGCTGGCACTTCGAAGCAATTGCAAACGCAGACACAAAAGGTAGATACCAGGTTGAAGGCGAGATGATTAGGGCAACATATGGTCACTCGATTGAATTAGAATTGGACCTGCCTACTGACGATATTCCAGAAGCACTGTACTGGCCATGTGACCCAGAAACCGTTTCTACTCATATGGAATATGGCATTACAGCAGGAGATAGAAAGCACGTCCACCTGTCTAAAACTATTTCCAATGCTATGGAAGCAGGACATGTTCGAATTAGCCGCCCAGCAATTTTGGAAGTAGACACAACAAGAGCAATCGCAGATGGATTTACTATTTGGCGTGCTGGAACGACAGTATTCTTGTGCGAAGAAATGCCTCCAGATTACCTGTATCATGTAGAAGAGGATGACCCTTCAATACAGGACATGATTAGAATGTGGGAAGAGGAGTAATCACTCCACATAATTTCCGCAACTTGAGCAGAAATCTAGATCGGATTCCATAGTGGCTCCGCAATGAGGGCAGAAGCCACCGGCCATTGCGATAACTTGCTTTGCAATTTTTGCAGAATCAGGATCTTGGGTAGCTAACGCTTGTACGATTTGAATTGGATTTTGTCCCAACTTGGATAATTCCTTGAATTTATTCGAAAAATCGATTGCCAACAATAAAGAAGATTCAATTTGCCATTGTCTATTCTGTCGCTCTTTTTTATCCACAATATCTTCGCAAGCATCCAATTCTGCTTGCATGTGTCGGATGAACTCATCCACCGATGGCGACTCTGTCATGTTACGACCCTATCCAGACTCCCATGTAAATCCAATGCACACATTAGTACGAATTGCTTGGCATATACATGGGCGGCACCGTTGTCATCAAATGGGGTGGTGGATTAATCACCCACAAGGACAAGTTGTGCACAGTGAATGATTCTGTCATTGAAGAACTGGCTGCAGCATGTGAAAAGTCAAGTAAAAAACTGGTTATTGTTCACGGTGCAGGCTCATTTGGTCATATGAAGGCCAAGCAATTCCGCTTAGCAGAAGGCCGAGTTGCTGGGATTGACCAAGATAAGGCGGTTCAAGATGTACGTAATGACATGTTAGAACTAAATCGAGTTGTAGTAAGTTCATTGGAATCAAGAGGTTTAGATGTCAAATCATTCCCTCCACATAAGTGGGCTAAAGGTACAGGACCAACATTTTCTGGCACATTACCAATTCACGACGGCATAACCGTTGTTTACGGTGATGTGGTTAATGATGATGTGAATGAATTCGGGATTCTTTCAGGAGATGATTTGATGTTGCGGTACGCTACGGAAATCTCCGATGTTGAGAGGGCAATATTTGCGATTGGAAATGTAGATGGTATACTAAGAGTTCCACCTAGTAAAGCAGGTCCTGAAGATTTAATCGAAGTGTGGAATCCTGAAATGGAATTTGAAGGAGAACATGCCGTAGAAATTGATGTCACAGGAGGCATTGGTTTGAAGGCTGCAAGAGGAGCTATGATTGCATCCAAAGGAATCGATGTCGTTCTAGTTAATGGCGAAATTTCTCAAAGAGTTATTGATGCAATTGAAGGTTTACCGGTAGTCGGAACACGAATAGTTTCGGGGAACTGTTGATGTAGTGGACGCGAAACCGATTGTATGGTGAGTGCGTGTCTGGATATGGCATTGAGGATGTTCCGAGCATGCAAATCGAGGCTGATGCTTCGGAAGCATTGGCAGGTACAGACTCGGTTCAAGAGTCACTGATGGCTGAAGCCGTGATTCAAGTCACTGAAAATGATGACGTCCTAGGGCCAATCTCTAAGTTTGACGCCCATCACAAAGAAGGTAAATTTCATCGAGCATTCAGTGTGATGCTTTTTGATTCTTCAGGTCGTCTACTTCTTCAAAGAAGAGCGGCACACAAGATTACTTTCCCCAATGTGTGGGCTAATTCATGTTGCTCCCATCCATTGCACTCAGATGAAGAGATGGAACTGAAAGATGCTCTTGGTGTAAAGAGGGCTGCAGTAAGAAAGTTGGAACAGGAATTAGGCATTCATCCTTCACAAGTTCCTATCGAGAAATTTGATTTTGTTACAAAAATGCGATACCAAGCTAGACAAGACGACGAATGGATAGAGAGAGAAGTGGACCATTGTTTAGTTATTCATGCCGATGTTGATGTTAATCCCAATCCCAATGAGGTTAGTGAAATTAAATGGGTTTCACAAGGGGATCTAGAAGAAATGTTAGTTGCTGATGATTCCCAGAATGTGATTGCACCTTGGTTTAGATGCATCGCTGCAAGGATAATGGATGACGATTGGTGGCGACCAGGTTGTGCAAAGCCTGATGAATTGATACATGACATGGGAGATGTTTCTCACATGCTACCCAGCGCTACAGGCGCTGACCTAACAACTAGTATCGCAGAGGTCAAAGATTTAGTTGAGAACCGAATTGAGCGTGCTTTAACTCACAGTAAACTTCCACGATTATCAGGTGCAATGATGCACCTTCTTGAGGGTGGAGGAAAGCGCCTCAGAGCAACATTGCCTTGGTTGGTAGCTAAGGCCGTGGGCGATACTCATTCGGGCTTGCTGGATGTTGGAGCAGCCATAGAAATTATTCACAATTTCACATTAGTTCATGATGACATTATGGACGATGATGATGTTCGTCGTGGCCGACCTGCTGTGCATGTTGAATATGATTTACCGACTGCAATAAATGCCGGTGATGCAATGCTTGCCATCGCTTTCGAGGCGATGGCTGTGGCTGAAGGAATTGAGCCCGAATTACTTCCATTCCTTGTGAAGCGAATTGGTAGAATGGTTCGCAAATGTAGCGAAGGTCAGCAACTCGACATCGAGTTTGAGGGTAGAGAGGTTGTTTCAGAGGAAGAATACATCGAAATGATTCACGGAAAAACCGCTGCAATGTTCCTAACGTGTGCAGAGGTAGGTTCTCATCTTGCAGGTGCAGACCAAGATGTGATTCAATGCATGCATGACTGGGGTCTGGCATTGGGTCTATGCTTCCAGTTGATGGACGATTTGATAGATGTCCTGTCAGATTCTGATACTTTGGGTAAGCCAAGTGGAAGCGACGTCGCTCAAGGAAAGAGGACTCTGATGGTAATTCATGCACTTAGACAACCTCCTTCGCAGGCCAAGTCGGACTTGCTTGCAGTCCTCGGTAAGGGTGAGAATGTTTCAGCAGAACAAGTTGCTAGAGGACATCAGGCATTGCATGATTTAGGATCTATTGAATATGCTAAAGCAAAAGCCGAAGCGTACCATCGTAAAGCTCACGATTGCTTGGATAGAATCTCAGAAAACCCTGGGCTCAGGGCTCTGCGAGAGTTGACAGATTACCAACTCAAGCGTATATTCTGACCTTACCTGGCCTGATAACTCTGCAATACCATCTAGTATCCCCCGGGTACTTTTTGTGAGATATTCTGTTGAAGTAGCCGTCTGAAAAAGAACCTTCTATCGTTTTACAAGGAGTTGCTGCAGAAACAACTTCCAATTCGGAATCACCAACTGTGAAAATTTTTCCAATACCTAGATTGAATCCTTCAACTAGTAGGTTTTCTCCAGTTGTACCTGGCATTATTGGGTGTCCTTCAGATTGCAATTTAGTGAGAATTTCATTCTCTAATACACAGACTGCTTTCATTTCCCCGCCGTGGTGTTTTTTGTCGGCTTGGTTGTCACCCAAAAGTCCGGATAAAGTAATCTCTGCAGATTCTACTGCAAGTTTTGGAACTCCTCCATTTGAGACGAAAATTCCCAAAACCTGCCCCATCCAAGTCACCTGGATGAACTGTCTAATCAGTCAGCGTAGTAAGATTCAGGATTAGGATCTGGCTTCAATCCCTTTCTTGTTCGGATTTCACCAACTACCTTGTCGAATAACTGAGGAGGCAGCATTTCGAAACCGATGTTTTCTGAGTTCCAAACTGCACGGCCTTGAGAAGCAGCACGTATGTCGTTAGAGAATCCGAATGTTTCAGCTACAGGAAGAGTTCCGATAACAGTGGTCGCTTCTCCTTCAGATGGCATATCTTCGATGATACCTCTTCTGTTAGTGATTTCACGTGTTACCTGACCTAGCCAGTCGTTTGGAACGCTGACGTGAGATCTCTGCATTGGCTCCATCAAAACAGTACGTGCACGCATCATTGCGCCCTTGATACCATTTCTAACAGCAGGAATTGTCTGTGCTGGTCCACGGTGGATTGCATCTTCGTGCAACTTAGCGTCAACTAGTCTGACCATCATTCCCATTACTGGCTCATCTGCTACAGGACCCTTCTTACAAACTTCGTTGAAAGCTTCAATAATCAATTCACGAGTCTCGTGAAGTCCTTGAATACCCTTGGTGTCGTTGACCAAAACATTGGTGCCGTTGATAGCGTAAATCTTGCGCATTTTGTCTTTGTCCATTCCGAACTCACCAAATTTGCTTCCGATTTCTTTAGCATCTCCGGACCTAACTGTACCATTTCCGAAATGACCATCTCTTAATGCCGCCACAACTTCAGCAGAAAGTGGCTCACATTCCATCATGAATCTGTTGTGACGGTTAGGTGACTTTCCTTCGAAAGAGCGACCCTTGTTGTTTCCTTCAACAGATTCTCTGTAGACAACAATAGGAGGGCTTACCTTTACCTTGATGTTCTGTTCTTCTTCGAGCCTGTAAACTGTGATTTCAAGGTGCAATTCACCCATTCCTGCAAGAAGTGCTTCACCAGTTTCCTGGTTTGTCATAACTTGTAGGGACGCATCAGATTTTGCAAGTGATCTTAGAGCATCGATGAACTTTGGAAGGTCCTTCATGCTCTTTGGCTCAACAGCCACTGTAACAACAGGGTCAGAGTAGTGTCTGATTGCTTCGAATGGAGTGAAATCCTTGTCACGAGACAATGTTACACCTGCTGCTGCAGAGCGAATACCGGTAATTGCTGCAATGTTACCCGCAACAACCTTTGGCACAGTGATTCTATCTCCACCCACCATCATGCTAACCTGCTGAACACGCTCAGGCTTTGCAGCACCAATTGCATAAACAGATTCACCTTGGTTGATTGCACCTGAGTACAATCTTCCTACAGCAACTTCACCAGCATGAGGGTCCATCCAAATCTTGGTGATCATCATTGCTAATTCTGCATCAGGGTCGCAAGTAACCATTGCTTTTCCGATAGGCGTGTCAAGGTCTCCAGTCCAAATGTTAGGGATACGGTATGGCTGTGCTTCGACAGGACCTGGCAATTTTGATACTGCCATGTCTAGTAGAACTTCGTGAACTGGTGCTTTTTGGGCCAGTTCTCTCTGCTGTTCATTATTACAATACTCGAAGATGTCCTTGAATGAAATTCCGGATTTAGCCATGTATGGTACTGTAATACCCCAGTTGTGGTATGCGGAGCCGAATGCTACTGTTCCGTCACCGACGCTGACTTGCCACTCTTTCTTCTTCTCTTCAGGAGCGAATTGGCGAATCAGTTTGTTGACTTTAGTGATGGTCTCCTTGAATCTCTCCATCATATCTTCAGGAGTTACTTGTAATTCGTTGATCAGACGGTCAACCTTGTTAATGAACAGAACTGGCTTAACCTTCTCTTTCAGAGCTTGGCGTACAACAGTTTCAGTTTGGGGCATTGGACCTTCAACAGCACATGCTAGGATGAAACATCCGTCAACAGCACGCATAGCACGTGTAACGTCACCACCGAAGTCAACGTGNCCGGGTGTGTCGATTAGATTGATTAGATAATCAGTTCCATCAACACCGTGAACCATAGAAGCTGATGCAGCGTTAATTGTAATTCCACGTGCACTTTCCTGTTCGTCAAAGTCTAAAACACGGCTCTTTCCNGCCAGATCTTCACTCATCATTCCTGCACCTGCAATGAGGTTGTCAGAAAGAGTCGTCTTTCCGTGGTCAATGTGAGCAGCAATACACAAGTTGCGAATCTGCGGTAGGATGTGCATAACTTCTGTTGCCTTCTTGATGTTGTCTTCTTTACGGCCCATGGTAAATCACCTGACTCTCGTCTGTTCTCGCCACCTTGAAGGGGTTTATCAAATCGACTACCAGAAATAATTGTGAATCGTGTGCTGTGTGCTGATTATGCACTCAACTTAGATTGATTGTATTCCAATTTCATGTCTTTGAATAATTGTCGTAGTTCATCCCTTGCGGATTTAACTGAATTTTTCAATTCGTTTATCTTTGATTTCATTGCTGCTTTAGACTCCCTAGCCATGTTCTTGAATTCCTTTTTTGCACTTTGGAATTCGAACATTTTTGAGCGTAAATTGTCCCGATATTTGGTTAATCTATCCTCAAATTTGTGAATGTTAACATTTCTCAACTCAAGTCTTTTTGCTCTCTTTTTGAATCGCATGTTTACTCTAGCTACTTCTATGGAATGAGTTGGCGTTAATTTCAGATCTGAATTCAGTCCAAGATATTTGAATGATTTAATCCACCACTTACTAGGGTCTACATGATACCATTTGTGTCCATTCCTGTAATCCGCTTGAAATGTGTGGTGGAAGTTGTGGTAACCTTCTCCAAAAGTCAGAAATGCTAGCCAGAATGAATCCCTACTGGAATTTTCTTCCGAATAAGGCTGTGTCCCCCATATGTGTGCTGCACTGTTTATCAGGAAGGTTCCATGGTGAACAAAGACTACTCTTGTAAGTCCGGCCCATACAAAGCACCCTACTGCCCCTGATACGCCTCCGATTGCTAAACCAATAAGTGCAGGTAAAATCAATCCAGCTANAGCTCCAATTAGGAACACATTCCTATGCTGCCACATGATAATTTTGCTCTTTTGTAAATCTTTAACATTGGAGAAATCGTTAGTGAACTTTTCTTCCTCNAGTAATATCCATCCTATATGAGAATACCAAAATCCCTTAGATGCACTGTATGGATCTTCCTCTGAATCAGTCATCTTGTGGTGCCTTCTGTGGTCAGAGCACCACTCAATAATTGAGTTTTGAAAAGAACCTGCTCCAAATACTGCGTAAAACAAAACAAGTGGCCATTTNGCCTTGTGAGATCTATGTGAGAACAATCGGTGATAACCTACAGTAATAGATAGACCNCATGCAAAATAAAGTGAAACGAATACAATGAGTTCCAACAAACCAGGCGGAGAAAAATAAATCCAATGTAGAATTATGCCGACGACAGCAAGAATGGGTGTTGCCAGTAAGAAACCGGAATTCAGCCAATTGATTTTCACCGATTTGGTATCAATCATGTAACCTTCGCAATGAAATCCGCTATTGACTATTGGGGTCATTTGGCTAATGCCGAGTTCATTTGAGAATCATCTTGCGCTAGCCGCAATGCGCTGGACTTCTTCCTTCTTGGCTACTGCAAAGGAGGTAACATCGCCAACGCTTGCTTTGGTTAGTTCATTGATAATACATTGAGTTAGAGTTCTCTTAGATTTGGAGGTACCTTGCTGAGCACCCTTTGCCAAGTTTGCTAGAGCCACATCCAATCTGCGAGAGGGTGAACTGTCGACAGCTTTTGGCTGAGATACTGCACCGAACTTGATACGTGTGATCTCTTCCATAGGAGCAGCATGACAAATTGCGTCAACAAATGCTTGCAGAGGATTTTCTCCGCTCCTAGATCCCATAGAATCTAGTGCGTTCTCGAACGCTTTCAAAGCACCCATTTTTTTACCGGTGTACTTTCCTGTACGCATTAGTTTGTTTGTGAATCTCTCCACAACAGACAGGCGTGCTTTTCCGAACCATGCGTTTGCATGTCTTCCACCAGTGTGTGGAACTCCGACAGTTGAGAGATTGATGTAAGGCGCCAGTCCAGGGTCACGGCATACAACTTCAGTAGCGTCATACTTACCGAATACTAGTGTTCCAATACCAGCGATTGGTTTTACTTCTTCGACAGTAGTTTCTTCTTGTGTTTCGACATCGTCACTCATCACAATCACTCCAAATCATCGAACAGGCTTCTCCTTTCGTCCACGTACCATTTCATCAAGTGAAACTCCGTTCACTTGGATAACCTTGTAGCGCACACCAGGGATATCTCCGTAAGAACGTCCCAAGCGACCACCAATACCTTCGACCATTACTTCGTCGTGCTCATCGATGAAGTTGATAGCACCATCGCCCGGTGCGAAAGCAGTGAGTTTGTTTCCGTTCTTGATTAGAGAAATCTTGACGGCTTTACGGATTCCGGAGTTAGGCTGCTTAGCCTCAATTCCGACTTTTTCAATAACGATACCCTTAGCTTGGGTAGAACCTGCAAGAGGATCATGCTTTGCTCTAGACTTTAGCATGCGCTTCTTGTATCTTCGGTCGGACCATCTAAACTTTTGGCGGTCCTTTGCCATCTTAGTTCCAGCGAACAATCCACGACCCATGTCAAAAACTCCAGAGAAGCAACTTGCCGACCTACCCCCCCTATTTGATGGTGCCGATTGGAAATTGAGGTCAAATGATGCACTAGCCGCCGAAATCTAGTGCCAATGTTCATGGTTATAATCCTACACGAGTGCATCATGGCATTCCGTGATTTGCTAGGGGCAGCCACCACTGTTAATGAACCAACAAGTGTACTGCATGGGGTTTTTGACAAATCTAAATCTACAGGTCATGACCTTTTGGTGTTTGAAAATTTAATTGAAGCACCTGGTCACAAAATAGCAGTTAACCTGTTAACAAGACCGCGCCTATGTGCAGCCTTATCGATTGAGCCGGAGGAATTTATTGATTTACTCGGATGGGCGATGGAAAATCCTAGCGAACCCAAAATTGTGGCAACAGGCCCAGTCCTAGAAAACCCGCAGAAAATTCCGAAATTAACAGAATTACCGATCCCTCATCATTGGAGAGAGGATAGAGGTAGATACATGTCATCAAGTGTGATAATCGCAGAATATGGGGGAATTAGAAACATGTCATTCCATAGACAATTTCTGCGAGATGACAACCACCTTATTGCGCGAATAGTTCCGCGTCATCTTTACACGATGACTGGTGAAGCTAGGGCTGCTGGTNAGGAAGTCAATGTTGCAATAATCAATGCTCCAGACCCAGTGGTCTTACTTGCTGCTGCGATGTCATTTGACACCAATATAGATGAATTGACAATCGCTTCTGCATTACATGAAAAGGTGTATGGTAAGCCATTAGAATTGCTTTCACTTCCTAATGGAATTCAAGTTCCTGCAAATGCAGAATACGCTATGTGGGGGCGTATTACTACTGAAAATGATGATGAAGGACCATATGTTGACATCACCGGTACAGTAGATGATATTCGTCAAGAACCAGTGATTGAAATTGATGGAATAACCCATCGGACAAATCCAATTTTCCACGCATTAATTCCAGCAGAAGCCGAGCATAAGACACTGATGGGACTTCCAAGAGCTCCAACAATCAAATCAGCGGTAAGCGAGGTTTGTGAGTGTCTAGATGTCCACATGACAGAAGGCGGCGGCGGGTGGTTGGCTGCAGTTGTCAAAATCCGAGTTCAAAATGAGGGGGACGGTAAGCGAGCCATACAGGCTGCTTTAGATGGTCACCGTTCAATGAAGATGGTTACAATTGTTGATGAAGATATTGACATCACAGACCCGGTTAGAGTAGAATGGGCCATGATGACTAGGTGGCAACCAGATTCAGATTCAATAATTCTATCAAATCAAAAAGGTTCCAGCCTCGACCCATCTCGTCTGAATGATGGAAACACAGCAAAGATTGGAATCGATGCAACAATACCTTGGGGTTATGAGCGATCAGGNTTCATGTCTGTTCAGTGAGTTGATCAAATGGATAGTGCTTCCATCCTACAGCACCCTCGCAGAAATCTGGGAAGTAGGCATCGTTCTCAGGCTGATAGGTTTGTAAAATTAGCAAAAAAAGACCCTGGGCGCCAAGATGAGAATTTAGCTTGGGCGGAGCAGAATGCTCAGCAGGCGGTTTTGTATGACTTTACAGATGAAAGAAATTGGCGTTGCTTAGCAGAAATTAAGCATATGCGCCAGGATGGTGAAGGCCTCTCTCTGGTTTTGGAAGATTTATTCGTTGTTTTGGGACGTGATCCAAATCAACTTGGCCAATTAAAGGGAGTAAACCACATGGAGGTAGGTCTGGAATTACTAGAAGCTGCATTCTTAACAGATTCATTAGAGCCTGAAATNTGGTTCAATAAACTCGATTCAGAGAGTTTGAATAATTTTGTAGTTAGATGCAAAGGCCTGGATTTTACTGACCAAAGAGCAAACATAGTTTATGGAAGAAGATTGGAGAGGATTAGGAGTGCTGGGCATGAAGATATGTTCATTGAACTAGTTCACCATTTACTTGCCCACAGGCCAGCAAACCATGAATTGTGGATGGAACTTGGAAGATTACATGAACGTAGAAATGAGGTAGACCAAGCATGGCTGTGCTATGACCACGTTCAACAAATTCGCCCAACAGAAGCGGTGCGTGATCTATTTTTGGCTAGGCTAAAGGGCGCTATGGATGGAGATGAAGCAATACCTTGGAGCGGGCCATCACTTGAAACTAGAGCGGATTTCCTCTCACGGATGCAGAATTTGTCACAGACGGTATCAGTAGTGCCTATTGAGGAAGAAGAAGTAACTGAAGAAGAACCGGTAGATTCTGAATTGAAGAGATTACAGGACTTGATAGCCGCAGGGGAGGCGGCTGAAGCATTCTTCATGGCTCGCTCAATATTCACCTCTGGTGAATTATGGGCAGAGGAATGGATGCTCAAAGCGCAATCAATGCTCTAGACTTCTNTGAGAGTCATAATTTCGGAAACTCGCTCTGTCCATATTTTTGCAGAATCTCCTTCACAAATAGACGCACATAGTGCAGCAAGAAGAGCATCTTCAACCTCTTGTGGTGATGAAAGTAAGTCTGTAAATAATTCAGTTCGATCTAAGCGCTTTGCTAACATTACCAAAGCTCTGAGGTCAGGTCTCTCTTGGCCTGTATATCCTTCAGTGGTATTTTCAATACACCATTCAAGCACACCAAATACGTCCTCAGGATGGACTTGTAAAATCGGTGCGGCCTCACCAGCAGAAAGAGGCTTAGCTTCCGCAATCTGGTCGGCGAATTTTTCTGCTTCATCACTGATGAATCCAGATGAAATCTCTACAAATATGGCTCCGGATTCAACTGCTAATTCGATTTGTTTAGCAATCATTGCATGTGCATGTGCGTTGAATGCACATCTCGCTGCATCGAAAATATGCCCAAATGCCAAATGGATTCTTGCTGCTTGTATCCTGGATATTGCAATAGTTTCGTTTGCGTGCCCAGATTTTCGAGAAATTTCCCCGTGTACATGTAGTGCCATCATCGGCTCATCTATGGATATGTGGAATGCTGCTTTGTTAAGCAACGATATATCGTGATCTCTACTAGCTTTGGCGACAGATTTCAATCTAGTTTCCGCCCATGTCAGGTCATCTCTAGCGTCTTCGATTTGGCCGTTTTCAAAATGAACTAAACCTCTCTCCATTCTCAATCGACCCTCCAGTGCTAAGTCTCTAGTTTCTGGTGTTCTTGCCACTACTAGCGCCTCTTCTATAGAATCTAAGTCGATTTCTCCAGCGATTCTCTTCTTGACTAAATCAAGTACTTTAGATTCCGCTGGAGACAATTTGTCTTGTAAGAATGTAACAATATCACTTTGTAAAACTAGACCAAGCTCTGCTACTCCAAGCCAACTTTTCCATCCCATTTTTTCTAGTAATGGTTCAAGTTCTCTTTCACCATTTTCATATGCTTGGATAATTTCTTCCGGATTCACTATTGATTCCTCCTAGTCAATGCCAGCAAATTGATGAAAGCGCTTTCTGCTGCCACTCGGTCTGTCTTTCCGCTCCAACCGGCAGCACCGTCATGGCCACCACCTTCTCCTCCGAGTGTTTCACATAGTGTTTGCATCATCTCTCCTAGATGTACACCATTTATTGTTGAAGATCTGGGTGCTCTTGCGGTCAATCTTGTTTCCCCGTCTCTGAATCTCGATACTAGTGCAACCTCTGCACCGGTTTGAATTAGAATACCAGCTACCTTTCCTTCATGTATACCTGCATGGGTATGTACAAGGTTCCAAACTCCACATTCTGTTGATTGACATCTTGAGAGTGCTTTCAATATCGCTCCTCTTTCGCTCGAATTAATATCCTCAGTTTGTATGTGCTCTACAAATTCTTGATACTCGAAGCCCGCACCTTCTAGAATCTGTGATGCGCACTCTAAGGATGCTTTGTCAGCATGTTTGAATCTACCAGTATCAGTGATTAGTCCTGCAAGTAAGAGTTTACGTACTTCATCAGTTAATGAATTGGAAGATTTTTCTTTTAGATATTGAAATACAATTTGAGTTGTTGCTCGAGCATCACTTCGAATTTCTAAATCCTGTTCACCAAAACTCCAGTCAGATGTATCATGATGATCAATTACGCATATTGGCACTCCTGAGGGAATATTGACTCCTGTTTGAGATTCGGAAGCAGCATCTACAATGATTATTCCACCGATCTTGGCTGGCCAAGACGGCTCTTTTGCTAATTTCCTGAATGGAGCATTGAGTTCACTACATAGTCGCTTAGCCAGNTTTCCTATGTGCAAACCACAAGCCATTAGATTAGGATTGGATGATGCCAATGCAATAGCAGAACCGATAGTGTCCATATCGCCGTTTCTTCCCGTTAATACAGGAACAGCACCGCTTTCGGCTGCTCTTGCAATCCAGGCGGCTAATTCATCCAAGTTCATCCCTCAAGAGATTGCTTCAACTTCTCATATGTGGATACAAGTTCAGCCTCTCGCTTAGCCATGGTTTCTACAGCAGATTTCATTTGTGTGAGGGTTGTTTCTAAATCTGATAGTAACTGGTCTCTATCTTTTACTTCGACAAGTATTGTCCCCATTTGTCTGTGAAGTGCCATGTTTTNCGGTTGTTCTTTCACTGCTGCAATAGTCCCTTCCAATTCCCTTAGTTGGGCGTTTAGAGATGCNACTTGTTGCCTAGCAGCTTGCACCTCTGCTACGACCATTTGCAGTTGTTGTGCTGTTTCCATGTTTAGTCCTCACTTGCTTGGGGTTCAAGAATCCATCACTTCTATGACTTTACGAGCAATTACAAGAGATCTCATTCTTGTGTTCCACATCGCTCGTGCATCTTTAGCACGGCTTTCTATCAGAGTGAAACTGAAATTATTGCCGTTCACGACAACATCTTCTTCACTAGAAAGGCTTGATGCTATGGAGTTAGCATGTAGGGAATCCACCGATAGGCGGACGGACCACAAGAGAATCACTCCTCTTCGTCTAATTCACCAGCATTCATTGCGCGCTCATATTCGATAGCAGCTTGCTGAGCGATGAACGCCATGTCTGCAGTGGTTGCACCATCTGCATTGCGGCGAATGATTCTGTTGTTAGCATCGGATGCACGTGTGTACGGCTCCCATGCTCCACCAGCGAATGTGTGTCCACACTTGCCGCAGGACCAAATTCCTACAGATTTGCGAGTAACCTTACGGTACTGGCAAACTGGGCAAGTGTACTTAGCGGATTTCTTCTTCATGGCCATGCCAGCATTTCTTCGAACGCTAACACCATATCTTGCACCAAAACGACCGGTTGCGCCAGCCTTCTGTGTTCGCTTTGCCATGTTCATTCCTCCTTAGAGTTGACCAGTTCTGCGAGTTCGGCACAGCGNTGCTGAGCGACCCCGAGTATCTCGTCGAATTCGGCCGGCGTGAAAGTTCCCTTTAACCCCTTCTGAAGTGAATGTAGGTGTCCTTCATCTCCTAAAGTGATGTGAATTCTCTCATCTCCACCCAATTCTTCTTCCTCATTAGCATCTAGAACATATCTTCCACCAACTCTAGTGAATGAGCACATTGTTGGTGTCATTGATACCGCAAGAGGGTAGTCCTCTCCAATGTCAAATCTTTCTGCTGGCACGATTGCGGTCCTCAGAGCAGCTATTGCTCCAAGAGCACATGCATCGAAGATATTGCCCTTGTCTGATAGGACATGAATGTCGATCATAATTCCCAGCACTTTCTCTCCTGGAATGATACATAGAGAATCCATGTCAATACAACCGGACTCTCTAATNCCTCTATCAACGACTCTTCCGAGTTCAATTGATTGAGGAGAAGGAGGTCCTGGCTCATATTTGCGCCCAGCCACTGGACGTAGTTCAGCACCGCACATCAAGGAACCTTGTGTAGGTCGGTCAGGCCATGGAGTTCTAATCTCGAACTTAACACCAGCATAGATGATTGTGTCACCCCAAGTAACCTTGGCACTACCCTCTGCATTGTATAGGCAATTTGTTTCCAATTTGATTTCTCTGGACTCCCATCTACCTCTGCCGTCTATTCTTTGGTCATTAGTAGCAAGTGCTTCTAATTCTTGACGCAGGAGACTTGGCACTAGTTCAACCATCAAGCCTCACCTCCATTCTTCTCGACGTATCTGCGCTTGAGAGCATCCACCATCAATTCGTGAATTTCTTTGGCAGCCTTCATGTTGTATTCCATACACGTGTTGTATTCCTCAACTGAGAGGTCGCCATCCATTTGCAGGAATGCGATTTCTCCAGTTGTAGGTAGAATTCCCATTGGAAGGTCAGCTTGTCCATAATTGTCTTCAGCTTTATCAAGATCTAAGACTACGGTGTCTTCGATTTTTCCACTTGCAACTCCAACGATTAAGTCACGCATTGGGATTCCAGCATCCGCCAATGCAACAGCAGCAGCAGTAATTCCTACGCATCTTGTTCCTGCTTCAGCAGCAAGAATTTCGATTTCNACACGAATCTTGGAGCGAGGGTATCTTTCAACCAAAACTACACTCTCTAGTGCTTCCGCAGTAACTTTGCTAATCTCTCTTGAACGGCGATTGAAACCTGGTCGAATTCTATCNCTTGTTGAAAATGGCGCCATGTTATAGCGAACGTCAATTACTGCTCTATCTTGTCTCTGAATCTTACGAGGGTGAGCTTCCATTGGCCCATAAACGGCACATACCGCCACATTCAGGCCGTGCTTTACCCAAGCAGAACCGTCTGCTGCTGGAAGTATTCCAGCTTCAACTTTAACTTCTCTCATTTCATCGACCTTGCGACCATCAAGTCTCAAGCCATCTTCACGTAGTAACTTTACATCTCCGTATCCGCCCATTAGGCATTCCTCCTTTCCTCGATTAATGCCTCAAGTGAAGCATTGAATGTGGCCATGTGGCCTTCGTTACGCACTAGTTCGAGTACTGTGCGCATGAATGCGATTCCGTCAGAGTCCCCATCTACCCAAACTCTTCCATTTTCAGCGACTATAACTCTACAATCGCTGACTTCCTTTAATTGTCTCAGAGTCGAGTCATTCTCTCCTCTAAGACGTGAAATATGATTCATTGAAATATCAGACATTATACCTTCTTTCAATCTACGAAGTCCAACACCCTTCATTGTCAAAACAATATTGTGTGCTTCATCGACTTCTTGCACTCTAGCGAGCATGATATCACCAATATCCATGTGTTGACGTGCTGCTCCGAATTCAACTTTCCAAGGTGCTAGTGACATTGGAAGCAGGCCATTGAAAGGACCATTGACGTCGGCAAACCATAGATTGTTCCTAACGCTCTCGATTACACCGATTACTAGATCTCCAGACCTAGGCATGTATGCTGAATGAATTGGGTCTACCGAAGTAACTCCATTGTTTTCTTTTACCCAACCGACTTTGGTTGCGATAATGTTGTCTCCCATGATTAGGGTACCTGTTCCTGCTCGCACTCCTGATGAAGCCCCGATGGCCTCTCCAGGAGTCACGAGGCGCAGCTCGGCGCCTTCTTTCGCTCCTGACATCTCTTTGTCTCCATGCCGGCCGACCCGCCAACCCATGATAAAGCAGACGCTTAATCAGTAATTCACAATTCTTTGACTTCGGACTCGCTGTCAACGCTTTTTACCTTGCCAATGATATTTCCAGCCATCCCAGGTGGGCATTCAATGATACACGCCCAGTCTCCGTTTGAAAGCCATTCTTCTTTGTCCAAATATGGTCGCAAAAACTTACTCGCTTTGCCGTAGCCTGAACCAGATATTCTGAATGCGATTCTAACAGGCTCAAACGACAAAGGTATCAGAGGCTTTAGTGAATTTATTGCATCCTTGACTTGCAGTTCTAGACGCTTGAAAGGGTCTACCGAAAACCTGCATTCTTCAAGAGCCAGTTCAATTCTAGTCTTTGGGTGAGGGGATTTCGACTTAGGGTCGATTGCAGTAGAGTGAATTTCTTGAATTATCAGTTGTCGCTTNTGTTCAACCATTTCTTTCCTTTGATTGGTAGTCAACTGAATATTCCCTTTTTCAAGAATAATTGCTGCGATCTGGTCTATTTCTTGGGTACCAAATGTCGATTCAATGGCTTCTTCAGTCGGCCTATCTCCGCCTTTTGCATCATGCCATACTTCATCTGTAGCTAGAAAGTCATCCATATTGACGCTAGACGGGTCTTGACGAAATGTNTCAACGAGATCTGGGTCGACCAAGATTTCGTATCTCTTGCCGCCATATTCCCAGCGTGCCAAGACCGCAGAGTCTAGGCTGACCATGCTTTNTTTCACTCCTCAAGAGGCTTGAGACGGTCNATCTGTTTGTTTACTTCATCTCTATCGAGGATTCTATATCCGTCAGAATCGATTACTGAAACTTCAACAGCATCTCTATTCAATTCCTGGTCATTGGCATTTCTTAGAGCTTCAAGTCCAAGTTTCATTGCAGCATTAAGAGTGAGATTTTCCTTCCAGTTCTTCTCAAAGTAATCAATAACAGTGTTTCTTCCACTACCAATTGCGCCTGCGTGNTATGACTGGTAGGCGCCAGATGGGTCGGTTTCAAACAAATGGATTCCATTCTCATCAACTCCTCCGATTAGGAGTGCGGTACCAAATGGTCTTGAACCTCCGTATTGTGTAAACGATTGCTTGAAATCACAAATTTTCTTTGTCAAGATATCGACTGGAACTGTAGCCGCATATGTGATTCTGTTAATCTGAGCCTCAACACGAGCACGTGCAACTAATTGACGTGCATCAGCGACTAAACCGCTGGTAGCTATACCAACATGGCCGTCAATCTTGAACATCTTTTCGATAGACTCAGGTATGATTAGGCGGCTTGCAATCCTCTTGTCACAGACCAGTACTACTCCGTCTCTAAACTTCAGTCCAGCAGTCGTTGTGCCTCTCTTTACACTCTCTCTGGCGTATTCTACCTGAAACAATCTTCCGTCTGGGCTGAATGTGGTAATTCCATGGTCGTATCCTCTTCCGCTTGGCTGCAAAGTGTCCACCTCTGACAGGGTGTCAGGTCGGGGTCTTATCAACCTTGGCGGGATGCGATACATGTGAAGGTGGCAGTTCTCTCTAGTGGCGGCAAGGATAGTAGTGCTGCAATTTGGTGGGCACAGTGCAAGGGCTGGGAGGTCTCTCACNTAGTAACTATGATTGTAGAAGGGGATGATTCTTGGATGTTCCAAATCCCAGGTACAAAACTAGTTCAATTACAGGCTGAACTTTGCGGATGTGAGTGGTTGCCAGTCAAGACCCAAGGTGANCCAGAAAAGGAAGTTGATGATCTCAAAATAGCACTTTCAGAATTGGAGATTGATGGGATTGTTTCTGGTGCATTGCGTTCAGATTATCAGAAGACAAGATTGGAAAGAATGAGCGAAGAATTAGGAATAAAGTCATTCACGCCATTATGGCATCAATCTAGCGAATCTCACATGAAGAACCTCGTTGGTAATGGATTCGAGGTAATGATTACGGGTGTATCAACCGAAGGACTTGACAGTGATTGGTTAGGATGTGTACTGACAGAAGAATCATTACATGAACTGAGCCTTATTGCATCGAAATATAGATTTCATGTNGATGGCGAAGGGGGNGAATATGAGACCTTAGTAATCGCTGGACCACACATGAAAGGCAAATTGGAAATTGATTTTGAGAAGCATTGGGATGGTGTTCGCGGCCATCTTTCTTTCAACTAATTCACCAAATTGTTGGAATATATTCACGCGGAATATTCATGTCCTCTCGTCAAAGCGAGGTATCATGGCGTTCTGTCCTCTCGACTATCGATATGGCTGTCAAGAATTCAAAGAAATTTGGTCCGAACTAGGTAGGCATCAACGCCAGTTGGAAGTTGAAAGGGCATTAGTTTGGGCTCATATGGAAATGGGTAAGGTATCTCCTGAAGATTATGCTAGGGTAGCAGAAATCGCAGTACCATCGATTGTTACTAAAGAAAGAGTATCTGAAATTGAAGCCGAAACTCGGCATGATATTATGGCATTAACCAAAGCAATGGCAGAGGCTGCTGGCGAGGCTGGTTGGTGTATTCATTTAGGGGCAACATCCAACGATATTGTCGATACAGCAGTGGGTCTTCAACTCAGAGATTCGATTATTTTGCTCCGTAAACAACTTTGCAATTTGATATNAGTTACTGCAAATTTGGCGGAGCGAGAAAGAGATACAGTAATGCTCGGAAGAACACATGGTCAAGCTGCAGTTCCGATTACTTTCGGATTGAAAGTCGCAGTATGGCTAGACGAAATGCGTAGACAATTGGTACGCCTGGATGAAGCAACACCTCGTATTGCTGTCGGCAAATTCCTAGGTGCAGTTGGAACAGGTGCTGCTCAAGGTGAAGGTGCAAGGGAACTTCAAAGGTTGATTTTAACCCACTTAGGTCTCGAAGTTCCACTTGCCACAACTCAAGTAGTTGGCCGTGATAGGTACATTGAGTATGTATCTTGGCTGTCAAACGTTGCATGTACTTGTGAAAAGATACTTCAAGAAATTCGTAATTTACAGAGATCAGAGATCGCCGAAGCTGGTGAAGGATTCGATGTCAAGAAGCAAGTAGGGTCTTCTACTATGGCTCACAAGAAGAATCCTATAAAATCAGAAAATGCTTCAGGCTTAGCCAGAATTGTCCGTTCATTCATAATCCCTACATACGAAAATGCCCTATTGTGGCACGAGAGAGACTTGGCTAATTCCAGTAGCGAAAGATTCACCCTTTCACATGCTTCAGCACTGTGTGAGGATGTTGTATCAAAGACCGCAAATGTGCTGACTAATTTGTGGGTTGATGGAGAAAGAATGTTAGCCAACATTGCTAGCCAGAAAGGATTGGTTATGGCAGAGAAGGTCATGATTGAACTTGTAAGTCATGGTGTTGGTCGNGATGAATCTCACGAGATTCTCCGCTCNGCTTCGTTTGAAGCAATTGAAAAGGGAGAAGAATTGATCGATGTTTGCGCAAGAACTCCTGCAATTGCTGCCGCATTCAGTGCTGAAGAATTAGAGGCAATGTTCGACCCTGCAAATCACATAGGTGTATCTGGTGAAATTGTAGATGAGGCAGTTGAATTAGCAAGAANTGCTATTCAGTAATTTCATTAGCAGATTCTGGTTGTTTCATAGAAACACGAACTAGTATCATTGCTATTAATGCAGAAATGGTAAATGCAATTCCGACCATCGGTGACATGCTATACCAAAGTGCAATTATTCCAATTATGGAAAAGTAAGCAACTACTTGGCACAGTGCAGATGCTAGGTTAAGTCTATTNANCATCTCATCATTCAATTTACCATTGTTTTCAAGTAGAAATGTATAGATGAGGAAATATATTCCTTGGAAAGGAATAGTAGCTGCAATTAGAGTGAGTGCAAGTTCTCTGATAAATTTAGGATTGGACTCCTGCTCAATACCTTGGAAAAGCAACACAGCTGTACTTGTTCCTAATAGTGCAGCCATGATAGTCCATCGTTTGTCTTGTGATGAAGTACGGCTTTCGACATTGACCGAACCTTCACTCATAGATGGTGGTCGATTGTCAAGGGTTTGTATATTGCCCTTGTCAAACTAGTAAAAAAGTAGATTTTCAAACCGATTAGATATATCGGAATNCCAGGAGAATTGCACCAGTTACCGAAGCAATAACCATCAATAGCAGAATCATAGAATGGGGGCCGTATTCGTTTGTGTCCTCAAGAGCGGTCTTGATTATCCCGTCTCTCTTGATTCCAGCACTCAAACTGCCTGCCTCTGCAAACTCTGGAAGAGGTCTACGTGGTATCCTTTCACCCTTGCGTAATTCGCCGGCCATGGTTATGTGATGGGCAATTGGGTCATATGGGTTACCGTCAAAATGATGGGAAACCAATATCTTCTTTCGGCGATTACCCATTGCCATGGAAGAGCCAACAGTGGCAGATATGTCAATCACTGACGAACATATTGTAGTNGCAACTAAGACTAAAGTTAGTGATATATGTCAAGAACTTTCTAAAAATCCGGAGCATGCTATTTTGGTAAAACAAGGNAAAGATATTCTTGGCGTAGTTACAGCTAGAGACATTTTTGCGAAAATGGCAGAAGGATTGAATGCAACCAAGGTTAAGGTAGACAAAATAATGCGAACTAACATTCTTGCTGTGCAAGGAAAAACTCCCCTTTCTAAGGGATTAGATATTATGAGTAATACCTCACCTGACGCAATCATTGTTATCGATGAGAGCGGGAATTTCCTGGGCTATTTTTCGGTCAGAGATTATCGAGAAGCAACCAGAAGGCTAGAATCACATTTGCTGATGGCTGCAAGACTTTCAAGATCTCGAAGGGCAATCACTGAGAAAAAAATCGAAGATGAAGANACNGGAGGGGACCTCATTGACTTACTACTGGGTAGTAATGATGACGATGAGGAAGAGGAAGTCGAAGTGCCTTCTATGATTTCTTTGGACTGAGGGATGAAAATGACGATTTGGAAACCTCCCTTAGATGATTCATCGATTCATCTAGCAGTCGAAGGTTCATGTGGCGGTACAACACTCGGACTCCAACTAGCACGCCAAGTTATCGATGAAGGTGGTAGGGTTCTTTGGGCCTCTCCAGAATTACCGGATGGAGTAAGATTTTCACAGATTTTTTCAGAGATTTCATTGACGGCATCATCAAGATTCCATGCCATGAATCTAGTTGGAAATATAGACCAAGCAATAGATTCACTGCTCAAGACAGCTAAGGCATTACCCAATGTGTCTCTTGTTGTTTTAGATGACTATTGCCCCGATTCAGGCGCCATTCCTAGTGATGTTATCATGGCCGTAAATAAGTTGATTTCTGATACCTCATGGACGACATTAATGATTTCAAAAGGCGGTGTTGCAATGGATTCTAGTCCATTAGTTGCAAGAGGTAAAAAGAAGTTGCATGCAGATAAGGTTTGGCTGCTAACACGCCAAGAATCTGATTCAAAGCGAGTATTGTGGATGGATGAAACTGAAGTNCATCTTCGACTAAAAGAAGAAGGATTTGTGTGCTAATCACTCATCTTCGCCTAGAAGTTTTGCCATTTCTTCAAGGGCTTCATCATCTGGTTCATCGAATTGTTCAGGATTTTTTGCTGCTCCGCCCATGATGTCGTCTCCAGCAATTGCTGGTGCTGCATCTTCTCGTGCCTTAGCAAGATTTGCTCTACCACGATTAGTCATATACCAAATCATGCCCAAAAGGGTCAATCCAAGAATAATGTAAGTCAGTTCAGTTGAATCTACCATGTTTGATGCCAGTAGTGTTCGGNTATCAACATTTAGGGTGTTATGTCAGAGACTTAGCCAAATGTCGACGCTTATCTGCTGGCGGCTGAACCCATCCTTGTAATGGCGGCATTCTCTCTTCATCACTCCATAATTGATCACTACGTTTTTTGCATTTAGGACAGCGAACACCTTGTCCTTTGCCCATTGATTTCATTCTAGTTCCGCATTCGCAAATTGGCCTTTTTGATGAACTTGAAGAGATTACTCTGATTGCTTCTAAGTGGTAATTTCCTTCATATTGCAATGCCATGAACTCGATTTCGTCTCCAATATCTAGCCACTGGGCGATTTTGTTTACATCACCCGATTCATTGAATGCTAAGCAATTTCTGTTCAGGATTACATGTCCTCCTTTCAACAACTCTTTACTTTCGATAATCAATTTAGCCGAAGATTCAATGTGGTCTCCAGTGGCTTGGTTTGTAGCAAAAATTCTGCTACCTACGGTTTCAGCACTTCCTTGGACTAGAATTTCGGTGGCTTTGAATGCAGTATCTTCGCTCGTCGCTCTTACACCGAACATTACTGGGCATGGCCCCCTAGGGGCGATTAATCCTCGATTAGTTCTTGGATCTCTACACAAAAAAGTATCATCCATTTTNTCAACCATAGAGAGTGCTTCTTCACTCACCTCTCGGATATTTTTCCGCCACGCAATTCCTTCCCATGTGACATTTTTTCTAGGCCAAGCGCAAGAGGCGGCAGCTCCAATTCTTCCATTCCCACCCCATTGTACTCCGCCTTCAAGAAGGCCAACTTCTCCTCGGACCGCTTTCCAGTAGTAATCCTCACTAGGTTGCTCTTCAAATATCACCATCCCGGGGTCNGAAGGGTATTGTTTTCGAGTTGAGTGTGATGATTCTGAAATTTCACCTCTCAAAGGTAAGATGTTCTTTTTCCAATATTCATCTAACCATTCAACAATGGAATCATCTGTGAATAATTCAACAGAAAGTGCAGCATTCCCGCGTGTTCGCTGTGCAGCAAACGGCCATAACCGAGTCAATCTCGGTTCTCCATAATCGCAAGGAAGTGAATTTAGCAATTCATGGAAGACTAGAGTTGTACAGCCTCCTTCCAATGAATCAGTGTCATCAAGTCCTAGCCACATAACAATCACACTGGTCTAAAATCATCTCCAGGGTCATTGTTGATGATTCTTTCAATTACTTGTTGGATTCCAATTTCCTCATCCACTTTGAACAATCTTGCACCAACGGCCCATCCTGCTCCCATGTCTGAATCTCTATCCCCTACCATAAGATCCAGCGGATGAATAGGAGTTGGCTTTTCACCCCACCAATCCACCATTTCGTGAGACTTTCCGCGGATTAATTCTGATGCCATATTTAGCATTCCAGGNCGTGGTTTTCTACAGTTGCACATGTCTCTATTACGATGTGGACAAGTCATCAAAACATCGAGCATGCCCAATTCCTCTTGTAAGCGCTTGTGAATCGAATGGATTGTCTCCTCGCCCCACAGGCCTCTCATAATCGCTGATTGATTGGTTGTTATTGCGATTCNATATCCAAGTTTACGTAATTCATAGATTGCATTCTTGGCGCCTGGTATGATTTTCAATTCATCTGGAGAATTAATGTAATTTGGACTGCCGAAATTTAGGACTCCATCTCTNTCAAGAAATGCAATTGCTCCGTTCCATTCCAAGTCAATCTTGGACATGTTCACTTCGGCGATTGGNCCTTCCATTNGTTCCNTCGAAANGCACCATACCTATGTGCATTAAGGCGAAGCCATTAGATGAAACACCATTCGTGGCGAACCATGGCAGGTGACTATCTAGTCGACAGATCAACCGCAACCATCCTTGGTGCAGTTGGATTGTTGATTCTTTTTGTCACTTGGAAAAGNCGTTCAGGAAAATTAGAATCCATTGCTCCAGTTGGCTGGGTCCTTACAGGATTCTATTTCTTCAATGACATCGGTTTCTACCTAGCACATGATGATATTGTGCTGACAATAATGAGTGCAATCACTCTACCAGGTGCCTGTGCGATTGCAATTTGGGAAAGGCAAGTTTCAAAGGAAAAATATGCTAATGCATTACGTTGGTTCAGAGGAACTGTTGCTGTTGCAGGTCTACCATATCTTATGATTGCACATATTCCAATGCTAAATGTACTAGCAATATGGTTTGTAGCATGGCAATCTGCAGCTTTGCTTTCCTTTGCAGGGGGAGCAGATGTTACTTTAGGAGATACATACGCTAATCCTGCTAATGGTCCTTCAGTAAATTGGAATGACTGGGAAGGAAACCAGTGGTTCTTAACAGAGGAAATGTCAGAGTTCTCTTTCCATACAGAATTGCTGGTAAATGGTGAACCAATTTACATCAATTTCGTTCTAGCTTGTACTGCTATACAATCGATGATTATCTTCGTAGGTGCAATTTCAGTTCTTGAAATCGATTGGAGGAAGCGCGTTAGAGCATTATTCATTGCGCTATCCTTGATTCACATACTGAATCTATTCCGAAATGCTGGCTTAATTTGGCTTCAAATGGGATATCCTGACTGGCGATGGATGAATCTTTCAGTCTTCGAATTTGGTCATGCATATGCATCAAGGTTTGTTTCACTTGGTGCCATGTTCCTTCTTGCATTAGTATTGTTTGAAATGCTTCCTCAGATGCACAAACACGTACTTTCTCTGATGCGCCCTTTGGGACTNGGTCCCAAGAAAAAGAAGCATCAATCATAAAGATCTGACACAGTCATATCTTCAGGAACTTCCTTTACCGGTCCTAGGTCTAGAGCAGGTGGTACTTCAGTCTGAGGAGGAGGGGAATTAACTGGATTGTTCATTCTGGCCAGCATAGATTCAGACATCCTGTCCTTCTGATATTCTTCCCAAGCATATTCAGGACCTCGCTTTGCCCTAACAAACATCATTCCCATTACTGAAATCAGAATCAGGCCTAGAATACTTGCAGAAACCCAAATGATGTCATTGTCAACACTCGCAATAAAATCAGCATTGTCCCCAATTCCGTCCCCATCTGTGTCCTTGTCCTCTGATGGGTCGTCAGGGAATGCATCTTTGTCATTTGGAGTACCGTCACCATCTCGATCCAGTGGATCATATGTAGTTACACAGTTCTCTGCAAATTCCTCAATTTCACCATAGTCAACCATCATATCATTGTTAGAATCGATTTCAAAGAAATCGTATTCATTTTTCCATGCAATTCCAGATAGGAATTCTATTGAATATTCACCCATGTCGCCTGTTGAAATCTGCTCTAAGGTGACGTATAGTTCATTTTCACATGTGCAAATTGCGACAGTAGCTTCAGTCTTGTCTAATACTCCGTCTCTATTGATGTCAATTCCGTCGAATTCATCATCATCGAATGTTTCGTCGCGAGATATATCTCCATCTCCATTTAGATCCATGTCCTCAAAAATGACATCTACATATTCGTCACATGAAAGTATATCCTCGCCTATTGGAGGCTCAGGCCTAGGATCAGGTCCCGGTCCTGGTTCGTCGAATTCATCCCAACTCGAAATAATTGAAATGTCTTCAATTTCAGTGTTAGCGTAAATTGTAATGTCAATTCTTCCACTAGCAAAGAAGATGTAAATCTCTTCATCAGCCCCACTCCAATCAGATTCATACTGGGTTTCACCGAATTGCCGTCCCATTGGGCCATCATCGAAATCTTCCCAATCAAATTCTTCAACTTCTGCAAACAAACCAAGGTCGCCTTCTCCCCCCCANGTCTTGATGGTCAAATCCATTGCAGAGGAGTCTTCTAGGTCAATGAAGAAATACAACTCTTCACCCTCTGGTGCACTCATTCCTGCAATTTCTTCGTCATTGAATAACTGGATTGGCTCGCCATCATAAGTCCAAACATATCTTTCTTCAAATGATGCTGTGATGTCTATTCTGCTGTAGTATTCTTCACTACCTAGCATGATGTACCATCTTCCTGGTGTTGGGTCATTGAAGCCAAGTTTGTCACCTGCTCCGGGAGCATTGGAATGCATATCGTATGTTGACCAAGTGGGGAATTGGTCTAGTCGCATCATTAGTTTAGCTTCTCCGTCTCCATTATTCAAATCNACTTCAAGTCTTTCTGTTCCCNCTGGTACGTCGATGTAGAAGAATTGGTCGAGCCCTGTAAATCCACTAAGAGGGCCATATGAAATTCCATCAGTCAACTCTACCGCTGATTCAGGGTCAACGTTATTTGGCGCATATGTGAAATCTGCTTGTATTGTCACATCTCTACACCCAGAATAAGAAGACATCATTACGTAATAGATTCCTGGCTGTGCATCAAAAATCTGCACAATCTCATCATTTCCTGAGTTGTATGAGTGGTCTGAAGTTTGTTGNCCACCTATTTGNCGACCATTACTTTCGCTACTTTCCTCAAACCAATCATCTTCTATCCAGCCCCAATCATCAGTGTATGGTAGTGCCCCTAATGCTATGTGTAACTCACAATCACCTGGTCCACCCCAGGTTTTAACACGTAATTCTGCCAATTCATCCTGGAGATCGACATAGAAGTACAGTGATTTTCCACCGTCTCTAGAAATCCTTTGTCCAGTAACCGAAATGCCATCGTTCAATTCAGTCATTTCGTCGAGTTCAGGCGGCTCAGGAGCTTCTTCCCAGTAAGCATTGACTTCCATTTCATTAATCTGATAATTCGAACTGATTGTGATCCAATAGGTTCCTTCTTCTGGCCATTCAAAATATTCGTAAACATACAAACCATAGTATGTTTCGATTTCATAATCATGGTCCCAAGCTGATGGGATTCGATCTTTGGCTAAGTAAATCTCATACTCGATNTCCTCATATTCCTCTTCATAATCAAAATACCATGAGTACATATTGAGAGATGCATATTGGGTGTTTTCTGGGATTTCCATGAAGAACAAGAGCGTGTCTCCGGCACTTGCGCTTATGTCATCATAGTATTCTCCATTCTCTAATTCAATAGCTTGTGCAATTATGGTGCCATCCGGCATTACCCATGCTGCACCGTGAATCATTCCAATCAGGCCTTCCGAATCCTCGGTAGAGTCGCCTTCACCTTCAGTAAACATCCACAATGATTCATTTTGCGAATTGCCAATACGAATGTCGTCCATCATTCCACTGAAGTAGTTGCAATCACAACCTGCGCCCATTCTGCCGATGTAAAGTTCATCACAATCCTCTCCTGATTGGAAACAATCGTTCGAACCAAAGTCACCTGCAGGTATTTGTGAATAATTTGCATCAAATAGACCAACAGATACATTGTCGATGAAGAATTCNCCTCCTGTCTCAGTATTTACAGCAACTTTGACATGAGTCCAAACCGCTTCTTGGATTGATACATTTGATGTGGGGTTCCTTGAAAGGGAGTATTCATTGGAGTATGCTAGATATCCATCATTCAGATATAATCCCCATCCATAATCTCCGAGCATTGTTACGAATTGTATTCCATCTGTATCTGCGACGTTTACCCATGCTTCAATTTCGATACTATTGCCCCATTCTGGTAAATCCTCATCGACTACGATATGGTCATCATCTCCATCGAAACGAAGAGCGTAATCAGCTCCCTCTCCAATTTCGACAACGCCGTAGACTGGGAAATATTGCGGGTCATCTTCTAAATCATTCCAAGTTGCAGGCTCAATGCTTCCCATGTTTGTACCTGTTATGTGGACATAATCCTCATCATCACCACTACCCGGCTGCCCATCGCCCCAATTTCTGTAAGTGAATGGAGTTCCATCGTGCCAACGGTAATCACCTTCACTTTGGTGGTCGGATAATCCAATCCANAGGTGTCTGGTTGTATCGTTACTGTCGGCAAATGTATCGAAAATCCACTGATCTTCTTCTGCATCATCAATAGTGACTAGGAATCCACCTAGGCTTCTGGCAACCGATGCAGCATCGCTCCAAGAAGAAGCGGAAAGCAAATGGTAAGTGTGATTATTTCCAGGGTTAATTGCAGTTTCTAGAACTTCAATATCCTGTACATCATTTGCCGATGATGTTGTGACAAACGGACTAGCTGAAACAAGTAACATCAGGGCTGTGAGTAGTATAGCCTTTCGATTCACAATTTGTTGACGGAGAAACTTGTTATTTAATCTAACACCAGAATTGCCCATGAAAATCATGTTGAACAATCTATCATTAACCATATGTTATGGTAATTTACTTCATTCTCTTTCCACCGATACGAAGTTCGGTCTTGAGTGGCATTTGATGCTCCCATGCGAATTCTTTGACTATTCTCCAGCCCTTTTCCGAGCCCTCATAATCGGTAACATCGATAATTTTGTCACGAGTATTTGCCTTGAAAGCTGCAACCGGCTCGGCGTTTCTGAATACTAGATATGCNCTGCCAAAGCCGAACTTTTGTTTTAGGACATCTGCGAAGTATGGTGCAATCGGGTCTGAAGGAGGAATAACGAAATCACGGATAGGTTTCACATTCTTCGCCTCTTCTAGCAATTCCTTTTTGCCCCAGCAGACTTCGTGCAAGTCTTGAATCAGGAATCCCTTAATCAGAGTCGAATCTTCTTCAAATTCGGTTAGAATCGCTTTCAATTCTTCTGGCTTGAATGGTGTTCCAGCTAGTCTTGTGAATTGTTTTAGAGTGATTACTGGATAGTCTGAAACTAATCTACGCAGATATTCTCTTCGCAGAATTACAGGATCTAATCCCCTACGAGGTGCAACTGAACGGAATCCACCACGATAATCTTGAACCATGTGTCCACTCCTGAGTAGTGGCTGTATCAATTTCCTGAAGGCAGCACGTTTCATTGCATGCCTTTCCATGAAGAGATTAGGGTCACTATGATTCTCAAAGAATTCTAGAATATCCAACAACTCCTCGTTAGGCTCTTCTCCCCTAATTGCCAATAATGTGGAAAAGTGGTCATATGATGCCCAAACTTGGTGTCCTCTGAGGTTAATTCCTTGATGCAATTGATTTGCACTTGCCATATTTTTCAAACTTACACGGTACACTTCCGCTCTGCCGCGCAGTCCAAAGTCGTCTCGAATTTCTTGGACACTTTCTAATGCTTGAATCTCATTTTCTAGCCTTGAATTCTGGTGTAGGTGATGTCTATGGAACAAAGCCCTCTCAGCAATCTCTCTTGGTTGTGGGTCGACAATTCCTCCACGAATCATCCTTTCTCCAGCTAGTTTGAAACCGATTCCTTCGAGTGCCTTTCTAGAATCATCTTCTAAATCTGTGACGGGTATTCCGTTGAATTGGGATAGAACAGCAACATCGACAAGTTGATCCGAATGATTATCTAATAATTTTTCAAACGCAACACAGAACTCATCTAAGTATGCATAAGGNATNTGCATGTCTTTAATTTCAAGGTAATCGTTAATCTTGAACATCAATACCTTTCCAATTGGGTCAACCCCCTTGAATACAGGTAGATACCATCCTCTATCCAAAACAGAGCGGACTTCCCAAATGAATCTTGAAACATATGGGTCGGATTGAGTTAGAATGCGCAATGTTCTGTCCTCTCTACTTTGAGAACTGAGTTTAACAACTTCTTCCGGCAGAACATAGAATGCTTCAGGCTCAGGTACCAGTGCCATAATCTTGGCAATTCTTCCCTGTTTCTCCAAATTCCTCAGTGCGATAGCCAATTCTTCTACACTTCTGGAAACATAGTATCGCAGTGTGAATGCCTTAACTGGGCCCATTCTCTTGATAACTTCAACAAGTGCATCTTCGAAATCCATTGATTCATAGACATCAACTACTCTGTGGAAAAGTGATAATCTTCTGCGTCTACCACTTACATCTTCGAATTGTTTAACCAAGCAAAGTTGTCTTTCCAAATTACTGATTGCATTTTTCAGATCCCTTTGTAATGATTTGTNGTCCTCACCTTTAGGGAAGTCAGCAAGTATTTCTTGTCTTGTCAAATTTTCACCTTTTGGGATCTTTTCAAGAATCAATTTCTCCATTTCTCCGAGCCATGGCTCAGGTTTCAATCCCAATAGCATTGGAATATTCTTTCGAGTTGTATAGCCAATTCTATTGTGCAATAATCGTCCCATTACAACATCTGAGTCCAATTGTAAATCCTTCCAATCTGCGTATCTAAAACCATCAACGCGATATAGCATCTCTTGCTGCTTTTGGAATAATATGTGCTGATCGAATGCTGTAAATCCATCATTATATTGCTCGAATGACTTTTTCATTACCATGTTTTGAACCCATCGATATTCAACGACATCCTCTTCCCCACCAGTGATTTTGTGTTCATCAACTTTGAGGATATATTCACCATCATCTGTTTGTCTATAGAATCCAACTGAGATAACATTTCTCATTTCTAATTCGTGTAGGATGGAATCAATTTGACTTTGAGGGAATGGTAATCTAGAACTGATCTGGTCTCCTCTAGCGGGTCCTTCACTTCCCAGCATTTCGATGATTTTTACTCTCAGTGCTTCGTGAGGATCTGTAATACTCCGCTTCTCCCATTTAGTTCCGTTTAATCCGTCGAATTCACTAGCGACTTCGTAACTAATNCCTTTTGTGTACAGGTCACGGATATCTTCCATTTCTTTTCCGCCGGCTTCAGAAATCCGGCCTAAAGTACCATGTATCTCTGCCATGTAAGTCGTGAACCACTTGTCATCAAGTTCTGCNGTTCCCGTAGAGCGTAATTTTGTGATTTTACCTTGNCTAGCCAATTCACGAACCCACTGCTCAATCGTAGAGTGCTCAATTCCCTTCAGTTTGGATGCATAAAGTGGATTTTCCCATTTGCGATCTAGTCCACCACCCTTGCTCATCAGGTTCAAAAGTTCGGCGGCATTACTGGGTTTTGGCACTTTATTGGAGTAGTATTCATCAATCTGTTCCTCACTTAACTCGGTTGCNAGACTNCGATTNCCAAGAAGTCTTTTCAGGATTTCTGGATCTATATCTTTAACCAGGAAAGCCCTNGTTTTCATTGAAAGTAAATCTTCGAATGTACTCATGTACAGGCTCATTCCAAGCCTTGATGGTACAGGAACTTTAGTNTGAACAATTCTTGCTTCCGATTCTTTACTAGCTTTCAAGAATTGATTTAGCGAGATGATATCTATGTCGCCAAACATAATCTCAGCTTTTGCCTCCTTAATCAGCAAAGAATCTTCAATGGAACGATGGCGTTGCAATAGAGCGTCTGCTCTTTGTTGGAATTGTTGCGGACTTACTTCTTCTGCACCTATTCTCTTCGGTATAATCAAAGAACGACCTGCGATTTCTCTAAATCGTTTAGCGAAAATTTGAGTGTTCACGATATAACGCTCGATAATTTCCATATGATCATTCGACTGGAAAGATTCGTACATTTTTCCAGGGTCAACTTCTTGACTGGTTTTGATCAAAAGTCCATTTTCATCAAAGGANAATTCTAGAACAGCGATTCCATCTTGCTCGGCTAANCCAGCCATAAAATAACCTAGTGCAGTGTTGAAACCTCTGCCTCTGCATGAGGTGATTAGGTATGTCGGCATTCCTCCCGAAACGATTTGCTCGACAATTAACCGGTTAGGGTCTGGGACTTGAAATGAGTCGAGTGTGTGTTCCTCTAAATGTCGTGCAATAGTGTTTGAAACTCCTTCTCCAAGACCATACACGTCCCGAAGGATTACTCTCGGGTCATTTTGTCTTCGCAATGCATTAACGCTGTGTCCAATAAGATCTAACAGAGCTTTAGATAATTCCCTAGAACGACTTCTTGCTTCGCCACTCCATGAAGGAACGGTTGGCCTGTAACCCGTTACAGAGTTTACGTTAACCCTGGTGCCCTGGATATTTGTTACTCTGTATGTTGAACCACCCAATAAGATGACGTCTCCTCCACGTAAATTTGCAACGAATGAAGACGACAATTGACCCAGAATACTACCTTCGGCATTGAACACTAGGTATGAATTATCAGGAGCAATTGTTCCAATGTTAGTGTAGTAAATCATTCTAGAATATCCACGCTTGCCGTAGATATTGTCTTCCCAATCAATCCAAACACGTCTCTCTTCTTCCAGCATATCGAGTACTTCGATGAAGTCGTCATAACCTAGATTTCTGTAGGACCAAGTACTAGTGACTACCTCGAAGGCTTCATCGATATCTCTTTCGTTGATAATGACAAGACCGATGAGGAATTGCGCTAGGACATCAAGACAGTTTTGTGGGAAATCAAGCAGGTCCATATCGCCTGTTTGAATTGCAGCCTGTAGTGCAGCCAGTTCAATCAAATCATCAACACTCGTAGGCAAGAATCTCGCTCGTGGAATACCTCCAACGTGGTGACCTGCCCTACCTATTCTTTGTAGCGCAGTTGCTATGTCTCCAGGAGATCCAATTTGTATTACCATGTCAACGGAACCGATGTCAATCCCCATTTCAAGAGATGATGAAGTGACTACTGCCCGTAAGTGGCCCAATTTTAGTTTTCTTTCGACGTCCAGTCTTATCCTTTTGTCCATTGAACCATGGTGCCCAGCCACTAAGTCACCCAAATACGGGCGAAGTTTCTGGACAAGTGTTTCAGTCATTTTTCTTGTGTTTGCGAAAACTAAAGTCGTGGTGTGTGCACTGATTAGGTCAGCCACCATTTCTACATTCATTTCTAGAACTTTCATAACTGAAAGGTCACTAAATTTAGGAGAACATAACAGTATGTCTAAATCTAATTCACGAGCTCCACTTATTTTTGCAATCTTTACATCTTGGTTGTCATTTCTGCTCTCTCTATCGTCACTGGCTACTAAGTATTCGGCAACAGTTTCCAGAGGCTCCATGGTTGCAGAAATCCCAATTCTCTGCACTGGACGTTCAAGAATCGTGTCGAGTAAAGAAATTGTTAATGCAAGATGTACACCACGCTTAGTAGGCACCAAAGAGTGCATTTCGTCAATAATTATCCATTCGACATTCGATACAATGGGTTGGAATCGAGGTGAAGAAATTGCGATAGCCATGCTTTCAGGAGTGGTAATCAGGATGTGAGGAGGTTTTCTCAACATCTTTTGTCTCTCAGATTGAGGTGTGTCTCCTGTGCGCAGGCCAACTCTGATCTTTCCTTGGGCTCTATCTGGCAAATATTTCTTCTCAATTTCTTCTAGGGGACCAATCAAATTTTTCTGAATGTCATTTGCTAAAGCTTTGATTGGTGAGATGTAAAGACAATATACTCTTTGTTCCAAAGTTCCATCTAAAGCATGACGAACAAGATTGTCAATGATAGTTAGAAATGCTGTAAGCGTCTTACCCGAGCCAGTTGGAGAGCAAAGTAGCAAATGATCTCCTTTCATTATAGATGGAATCGCTAATTTTTGTGGCTCAGTGAAGTCAGGAAATTTGTCTTTGAACCAATTGCGAACAGGCTGGCATAACTTATCATACAAATCCTCACTTTCGAGAGGATTTTCTAGGTAAGAGATATTTGCCATATTTCTCAACTCACTATCCGTGATGGGGAGGGTGTGCATTGATGACTTCAATGTTTGGTTTTTGCAAATATACAATATCATGGCTTTTTAACTGGGTAAAAAGGGGTGCTGAGGTGGATAATTATTGTTACTGGGTGATTTTAATCTATTTGCAAAATCACATTTTCAAATCTACATTAAGAGGTGGCCATATGTACCCCTTTGGATACGCAGGGGCATGGAGGAGTTCACCACAGAGCGTTTGAGTAGACTAACTGGTATGCTAAAGCGAAGAGGAATAATCCTTCCAGCGTTTGAAATTCATGGTGGTGCTGCTGGCTTGTATGACTTTGGCCCAGTTGGTGGCCGATTACGCAATCGTGTAAATCAGACTTGGATAGATCATTGGCAAAGTTTGGGAAACATTGTTGAGATTTCATGCCCTACAATCACTCCTTATTCGGTACTCGAAGCAAGTGGTCACGTGGGTGAATTTAGTGATTTTCTAACCGAGTGTAGACAGTGTGGTGAAGCAAGTCGCGCCGATCATTTAGTCGAACATATCCGTGCAAATGCCGATGCATTATCTAAGGATGAATTATCTAATTTGATTAAAGAAAACAACCCAGTGTGCCCAACTTGTGGAGCGATTAAATGGGGTCCAATCGAGGCTCAGAATCTAATGTTCAATACAAAAATAGGTGCTGGTGCTTCTGGTAGACAAGGATTTTTGCGACCGGAAACCGCACAAGGAATGTTCACTTCTTTCACCTCGATTTATCGTCATTTCAGAGAACGCCTTCCGTTTGGAGCAATTCAAACTGGTAAGGGNTACAGGAATGAGATCAGNCCACGACAAGGTATGATTCGATTACGNGAGTTTAACATGGCAGAGTTAGAGTATTTTATCGACCCNGAAGTTAAACCNGTACATGATTTTTCATCNTGGACGAATCCTGTTACTTTGATTGCNGATGGCANAGGGGAATTACAAATGACTCTTGGNCAAGCTGTNGAAGANGGAGTAATTNGNCACCCTACNGTTGGATATTTTATGGGTTGGACAATGGANTTCNTATTATCGGTAGGGATTAATCCAGAAGGTTTGCGATTTAGGCAACATGAATCAACAGAAATGGCACACTANGCTCAAGACTGCTGGGATGCAGAAATTTTGGGTTCATACGGTTGGATTGANTGTGTNGGAATAGCACACAGAGGTTGCTATGACCTTACTGCACATGAGNATGCTACNGGGCAGAGACTTCGNGCTTGGAGAACCTTTGANGAGNCAAAAATTGTNGAGATCGATGGCTGGACNACNGATGGTGCAAAAGCGGGNCCTGCNTTCAGAGCACTNGCTGGTAAAGTCAAGGATTTTGTAGAANATTTNCCTGCNAATTCCACATTCCCAATCTCNCATGAGATTGACGGNATGANTTTNGAAATNTTNNCAGANCANGTNAANCGTGTTCANCGNACGGAAAATGTGAACGGTGAATGGTTCGTACCTCATGTNGTNGAACCNGCATTNGGAATTGATAGGATAATTTGGCACCTNCTNGANCATTCATACACGGAAACAGAAAAATCTGGAGAAGATTANGCATTCCTTTCTTTNCCTGAATTNNTTTCNCCTGTTGATGTTACAGTTNTNCCTTTGTTTGAGAAAGATGGAATGGATTTACTTGCACAAGAAATTCACAAAAATCTATGCCGCAGNAGGAATGTATTTTCCGTNTATGATGCCAGTGGTTCNATNGGNCGCNGATATGCTAGGGCTGACGAAATTGGAGTTCCNTGGTGNATNACAGTAGACCATGAATCATTAGAAAACAAAACAGTCACNCTTAGATCNAGNGATTCTGGAGAGCAAACACGAGTTTNAATTGATGATTTACCATTTTGAAGAACTCAATGTTCAAATGGGGCCTCGAAAAACACCTAGGCATGGTGGCTAGTGATTGGACCGAACGCCACCGCCCGATGAGCGAGCGTCACTTAGAAGGAAATGAGGCTCAGCGTAAGAAAATCCGTGCTTGGTTAGACCAGTGGAAAGAGGGTCGACCAAACAAACCTGGTTTGTTATTGATTGGCCCACCAGGTGTTGGAAAGACAACTGTAGCAAGGGCAGTGGCTGCTGACATGGGTTGGCAAGTGATAGAATTGAATGCTAGCGATGCCAGAAACGCAGGTGCAATCAGGAAAGCTGCCACACACGCTTCCACTCATGGATCCTTATTTATGACTCCAGGAATGAAACCTCCTCGTACGTTGATATTACTGGATGAGGTTGACCATTTGTCCGGTGGTTTGCGTGAAATTTCGGCCGATCGAATCTCATCTATCGTATCGGGCGAAGATATCGATGATTCAAAGGCATTGAAAGGCGATAGTGGAGGTAAGGCAGAGTTACTAAATCTACTAGCAGATACCAGACAACCGGTTATTTTAGCGTGTAATGATGAAATGGGGCTCTGGGGTAGGACTTCTTCAAGTTGGAGAACTGCACGAGATAGATTTTCAAAGCACATAATTCCAATTCGCTTCGAAAGAGCATCAAATGAAGCTCTTAGAAGGATTGCTTTGCGAGTAATCAAAGAAGAAGGATTCACAGCAGATCCAGGGGCAATTGATGAACTTGTAAACAATAACCCAGGGGATTTACGGGCATTGGTCAGAGATTTACAGGTGATGTGTTCACTTATTGATTCAAATTTGACCAGGGATATGGTGAAGCAAAATATAGAGACGGGTGTCCGAGATACAACTGTCGAAATTTTCCCAGGTTTAGATTTACTTTATCGTTCAAGAACTGCGCAGAATGCAATGAAAGCAACAATGTCTCTTGACAAGAGTCCTGATGATATGGTCGCATGGGTTTCTTGGAACAATGGAGTTGTTTTTACCGACCAAGGTGCGGTTAGAAGGGGTTCATCGTCACTTTCACTTGCTGATTGTCTTTTGACTACACGATTTAGAAATACAGCCCACCGTTCTTGGTATTGGTCTTCCAATTTGTCTGGATTATCAGCGAGTGTGACCATGCCTAAGCCAGTAGAAGGAAGAGTATTCTGTTCTTATCCAGGATTCTTACGTCGTGGTTCGGCTTGGGTAAAGCGCTCAGTAGTAGATCGCCTCGCTGAGACTTGTGGTTGTTCAAAGAAAGCCGTGCGTGAGGAGCTACTCCCGTCTTTAGTTGCTGTACAATCGGAAAATAGTGAAGATTTTTCGATTTCTCTTTCTCTTGGGTTATCGCCAGAAGAGCATGCAGCAATATGTGGCTTATCTTTATCCCATCGTACAACAAAGCAATTACTGGAAAGATATGCCAAGGAATTGGAATTATCTAGTGCACATGCAGAAGAAAAGGTTGTTGAAACTCCAACTAAGGATGAAGAAAGTTCAGAAGAAGAATCGAAGTCAGATATGGGTCAAACAACTTTGTTCTGATTAATCCTTGTCTTCCGAGCGATCTTCCATCTTTTCGAATAGTTCCCGAATTAATTTGACAGATGCCCGATCAGGTGCTTCTCTTTCTTCTCTAGCCCAAGTCCTAGGGTGAAGTAACAATAATGCAGTCATTAATTCGAGTCGACCAAACCACATCAAAATNGATGTGATAANTAACGAAGGAGTNCCCATGNNTGCCCAAGTATTNGANGGNCCNTAATCTCCCANTGTAGGTCCGGTATTTCCTAGTGANGANGCTACAACAGCAACTACTGATTCAAAATCAGAATTTGGCATTGTTACTGCTAATACAATACATGAAATCGCGAATAAACCTGTCCAAACGAATAACATACCTACAATTAGACCTAGGCGATCATTGTCCACAACTTCATCATTCATTCGAATTTGAACAACTCTCTTAGGTTGAGCAATCCTTCCAATTTCCCTCCAAGCAACTTTCAAAGCAAGTTTCACTCGCATCAATTTTAATCCACCACTAGTGGAACCAGCACATGCNCCTACAATCATGAGTAGGAATAGGAAAATATGCGTTACAACCGGCCATAACATGTAATCGGAATTTGTATATCCGGTACTCGTCCCTATGGAAACAACAGTGAATAATGAGTCAAAGAATCCTTCATCGATTCCACTGCCTTGGGACATTAATGCGATGAACACAAACAGAGTTGTTGCAAGGATAACAAGCACATAACTGCGCCCCTCTTGGTCTGCAAACACTTTGTCCCACTGCTTTTCCCATGCAAGCCAAATAAGCGTGAAATTAACACCTGCAAGGAACATGAAACAGATAATTATTGATTCTACAACGAAACTGTCGTAGTAAGCGATTGAAGCATCATGAGTTGAGAACCCTCCAGATGGCATAGTTGTCAAACCATGATTAAACGCATCGAACACGGTCAATCCTCCAACTCCCCAAAGCAAAATAATCTCAAGAGCTGTTAGAATAATGTAAATTGTCCAAAGAGCCAATGCGGTTTCTTGCAATTTAGGGCGCAACCTAGAGAGTGAAGGGCCGGTTAATTCAGCCCTTGCTAGCGCCATACCTCCTCCCAAAACTCTCGACAATAGCATTAGTCCAAGCATGATTATTCCCATGCCACCTAGCCACTGAGTGAGCGACCTCCAAATCAGAATGCCCTTGGGTTGTGCGTTGATACAATCNGGAGTAGATCCAGGNATACAATTTGGACTCATCGAGTGTTCAATAACCGTAGCCCCGGTTGTAGTGAACCCCGACATTGATTCGAACCATGAATTTACGAATCCCCTTCCAATATCTGCCATCTGTGAGCCATCTGTAAATGGTCCGTGAAATACTCCACCAAGCCAAAATGGAAGGCTTCCAATTAGAACGGCAACAGGCCATGCTAATGCTACTGCAGCGAAGGCCTCCCTGTCTCGAAGCCTTTCTGTTGTATCTGAACGGACCCCAATGCTAAGTAATGATAGACCGATTAGGCCCGAAAATACAATCGGTATCATGAATGAAATCATAGCTGTGTTGAAACCATCTAGCCACCATGTTATCATGAAACTGAATGACAACGGAATCAGCATTGCCATCATCGTCCATCCGACGATTAGTGAAAGTACGTCTCGGCGCATTTTGAATTCACACCTTGAATCTCTTCTCCAAGTCGTCTACACGATCTGGAGGTAAGAATATGGTCAAACGGTCTCCTTCGAGTAGTGTCTTTGAGGAAGAAGGTCGCATAGTCTCCCATTCTTCATGTATATTCTTCCTTTGAATGAACGCAACTTTACACCATTCTGGAAGCCCCGCATCGGCGATAGTCTTTCCAGCAAACTTGACATTTGAATTGATTGGTAGACAAATTCCTATCACATCTGGGACACTTGATAATACTGCATAAGGCCCTGGTAGTTCAGAGTGTATTTTGGCCAGNATTGTGTCTATTGCCACACGTTTCCTATCTACCGAGAATGTAATTCCCATTCTTCTAACTACGTTTACAAGGTCNGCGTCATACAANATCAAACCAGTTCTNTCCACGCCCATGTCNCTTGCTAAAAGNACTGCTGCAATGGATGCGTGGTCATTGTCTAATGCGGAAATNGCGATATCGTGTGATGAAATCTCGATTTCAGATAACAAATCTTTGTCGAGNTGATCTCCATGAATNATTTCAATTCCTTTCCTGNTACCNAAATCTGANCCTGCAAGATTGTTCGCCTTTTCCAAATCTCTCTCGACAATAGTTACTGTTCCATTAGCATCTAACCAAGCCTTTGCTAATCGAGTTCCGATTAGTCCTGCCCCGAATATGGCCACTTTAGGTCGGTCGGGAAAATCAATATGTTCATGCCCGAAAATGCGAAGAATTCGGTTAAACGACGCTTCACCCGCTGTTGCGATAGCAACTCTGTCCTTAGGAAGAATTTGGTCGTCAGCAACTGGGACTCTACCAGGCTCGCCATCTCTCTTCAGTCCTACGATTAGAGGCATTCCGCCTTCGACTCTGGCTCCTGATTCTCTCAAAGTTCTATGAACAACTCCACCTGCTTCAGATGTAACGTTTAGCTCAACGATATATGCATCGGCCTCGAATGGAATAACTTCAGTTAGTGATGATGAACGCAACCCTGACATCAATCTTTCAATTGCTCCATCAACTGGATGGACAACGTGATCCACACCTGCCCATTTCGATAGTTTTCCTGATTGATGCTCTTGCAAGAACATTGGATTTCTAACTCGACATATTGTCATGAGACCTCCTTTATTTCCGGTTTGCTCTTCATGCACATGTTTTGCTAAAGCACAAGATAGAATGTTCCTTTCATCTGAATTGGTGGCTGCAACATAAACTTGGGCAGTTTCAATTCCTGCTTCTATGAATTTTTGTCTTTGAGTAATATCTCCATGAAGGACAAGAATATCCATACCTTGAGAATTTTTTACAGCTCTCGCATTGTTATCAACAAGAACGACATCTTTGTCTTCACTACGCAATGCACGTGCTAAGCCTGTGCCAACACGTCCTCCGCCTCCAATAATTACCCTCATGAGAAATCCTCTCCTAACCATTTGTTATCCCATGTTCCACCCGTTATTTCATANCCTTCAGTATAGAAAGANCTCAAACGTTTGAAATCATTGCCAGAAATAGATCCTCCNGAATAGTATCCGTCTACATTGTCCCATGGTGCTTCTTCNATCCAGTCGATATATGCNGTAGGAGTGTGAACCAGCCATTTNCGATTNACCACGTCAACTGCGCCCTCGACATAGCATGTTTNNANNATGACGTTATTATTTTCACACCATTCTTCGGACATTGGTAGCATNATGTATGCCCATGCATGCCCCTCCCATGTTTGGAATTGTGAATCTGTTAGGGCTCCAAAAACATACCAAGTAGGGATTCCTTTTATGCGCATTATACTCATGAAAGCATTGGATTGTTCATCACAATCACCAATTCCTGCTTGCAGACATTGCTCACCACTTCTTGCAACATTTGGTGCAGAAGTATCGTAAGGAACATTGGTGTTTAACCAATCAAATGTCGCTCTTGCATAAGCGTACGCATTATCTTTCAGATTCGAAGGGAGTGATGCTTCTATACTCGCTGCTGTTTGATGAACAAGAGGTGCGGTAGATTGCCTTCCATCGATTGCCCATCCATATTGNCCNCCTCGNTCATACCATGGGTTGTCAGAGAATTCATTGACTCTGGCACCCATTCCTCTCTCNGANATATCATCAAATGTACCTGAGCGATGAACNCTAACTCCTTCTGATTTACCGTCAATTTTTCCGTNCATCCTTGTTGAATGCCACCAAGTNTGTGTAGAAGACTGCAAAGTNACTGCGAAATCNACAGTTTCNTGTGTGCCACTNGGGACATCGATTGAAACTCTAACNCATGGNCCGTGAGGGCAGTATTCTGATCCAGAACCTTGTCCTGGCCACCACACTTCGTTACCATCCTGTGTAATTATCGCATTCGCTTTGCTACGATACGGCAATCCATCATTCGGTATGGGTATAATTTCGCCATCGATCCGTAATTCTAAGTCGATAATCGTTTGAATATTCGATTTAGCTACTTCAGTACCGTCTGTATACGCCAAAGCTACAGCGCCTCCTTCGTTACTTGTGATATCCATAGGAAGAGGGATGGACTCTTCCAAGTGCCCGTTACCTGATCCATTATTCCATAAATCAATGCTCCTAACAACAGTATAATCCGCTTCAAGGGGATATACCTGATATGGTGCAATTGCTTCCATCAAATAATCTTCAACCTCTGCCCATTTAGCCAAAACAAACTGTCGTGCTTCTGGCGTAAAAAATACAAATGCGATGAAAGCCACTAATCCCAATTGATTGATTCTACTACGTTTTTTCCTACCTCGACGTTTTGTATTCGCCTTGGACATTTTAGCGTGTTTAGGAGCCATTCCGTGCTTGGCTTTTCTAGTAGGAGAGCGCATAAATTCGCCCTTCACCCTGGAATCCATACCTGAAGCACCTGTGATTACTCTGCCACAACTGTAACAGATGGAATCGCCCGGAAGTGTTTGGGCGCGACAGAAGGGACATGTTCCCATTGTTAACTAGGCTGAACGGTACCCCCATGAAGGTTCTGCCCTGTCATAAAAGTGAAAATCANATCAAATCCTATCGAGAAATCAGTTTTAGCACACTATGTAAGTACATGCTTATTCCTCTTCCGAAGACTTAGAACGGGATGCGTCAGACCAGATTCTACGTAGTCGTCTTCTAGCAGGTCTAGGAACGGCTGCCCAAACCCAGTCATGGGCGCGTTTTTCAGCTAGTAATACGGGTGGAATGATGAAAATCCAAACAGTTGTGAAATAAAACGAACTGTATAGAGCAGTAAGTAACAAAGTAGTCCAGAAAAATGTTCGTAATACTATTCCCCAACGTTTACCCATCAGCATTCCATATCCGTGTCGACAGAAAATCAAGGCGTGTGCTCTTGGAGATATTAATGCTACAAGAATTATTGTCGCAATTAATTCAATTCCTATATCATCTTGGTAAACTTGTAGTAATCTAAAGATAATAAATAGTGAGATCATACCTCCAACTGCGAGACCTAATGCCCATCCTGTTGTTGGCTGTGACCCAGTCCTTCGGACCTTCTTTCTTCTGAGGAATAGATGAACAGCAACAGATAATCCTAGACATATAATCAGGTTACTGTATGGCAAAAATTTCCCTTCAATGTAAACTGTTAGAAGGAATAAATCTCCAAGGCTGCCATATAGTCCTCCAACCAAAATTCCCCAGAACATCATGCTCCAAGCAGTGGTTAGGTCATAAAACCCTGAATATTTGGTCATGACACCACGCCATCCCAAACTCATTCCAACCAAGGAAATGACAATCGCGACTTGAGATAGCCACATATCGCTTGCCATAGTACAAGCGCTGTTGTGACCTATTCAAGTTAGTTGTGCAAACCTAAGGCTTGAATATCCCCGTCTCAAGGGGTTGGCATGGCTCGCCTACTCTTGTTCGGAGGAAAGGGTGGTGTGGGTAAAACCACAACTTCTACTTCTACTGCTGTAGGACTGGCAGATTCGGGATTGAAGGTATTGTTGGTTAGTAGTGATCCNGCTCACAGTACTTCAGACAGCTTAGGTGTTCAATTGGGCCCCGANCCTACACCTGTTGATGGTGTTGAGGGTTTGTGGGGTTTAGAATTGGATCCTGAAGCCAGAATCTCAGATCACATTCCAAAATTGACAGAGAGCCTGGGCCCTATGCTTGGGGGCCAGGATCCGGAATTGAACGCATCAGAAATGGTTCTTCCTGGTCTTGATGAAGCAATGGCATTTGATGAGTTACTGAAACATTTGGAAAACCCAGATTGGGACGTAATAGTGTTTGATACAGCGCCTACTGGCCACACACTANGATTTTTGGCTCTGCCGGAAATAATCGAAAAATGGGCAGATAAAATCATTCGAATGCATCGATTAACTGGGGGTATTCGTGCATTGATGTTTGGCGCTAAGGAGGGTGAAAAGATGAAAGAGGAATTAGAAAAATTCCGTCGCCGAGTCCTCCATGTTAGGCGCATATTGTGTAATCCAGAGGTCACTCGTTTTACTCTAGTTACGATTCCTGAAAAAATGGGAGTTAATGAAACTCTGCGAGCATATGAATCACTTGCAGAATTCGAATTACCAGTCTCTGGTTGTGTGATTAATCGAATGACTCCTGATTTGGATAACGATTTCATTCAAACTCGTCGTGCTAACGAAAGGAAAAATGTGGAGCTATTACGTGAGGAATTGCCAAATTTACACCTTCATGAAGTTGAACTTAAAGATACAGATATTCATGGTCTTGATTTATTGAGAGATATCAATTCTCAATTGCATGGAGATGTCTCGATTTCAGAGGGCTTAGGTCCATTTTCAATAGGGCTTGGATTAGAGGTTCACCGCGGAACTTGGACTGACGGAGATGATGTTTTTCTACATCTTCCAGGTATAGTTCGTGAAGATCTCTCATTGCGTAGTGAGTCAGGGATAGTATATGTCGGTATCAATTCACGTGAGCACCCAGTTCCCTTTGATAGACCGGCTAAGGCTAGCCAAGTAAAGGCAAAACTCGAAAATGAAATTCTNAAATTGACTTTTCCTGAAGAATAATCATCCGTTGGGTTCAAACCAAATGCGCTTTTGGGCATTAGCATGGCACTCGAAGGACTGTCCAGAGGAATATTCTCTGCGCTAGGAATTCTGAAGAGCCGCAGAAAGCTAAACGAAGATGAATTGAAGGAAATGCTTCGTTCACTCAGAAGAGCACTACAAGAAGCAGATTTCAATGTTAGGCAAACAAAAGAAATTACTGAAAAGTTAGAATCACGAATGAGGGATGAGGAGCCNCGTCCAGGAATCACTCTTCAGACTCATGCGATGAACATTCTCTATACTGAATTAGTTAGATTGCTTGGGCCTCCCAGAGAAGTAAGGCCTCAACAGTCGACCATTCTTATGGTTGGATTATACGGTAATGGAAAAACAACTACTACTGCAAAATTGGCAGAATGGTATCGCAGGCGTCATGGTGTAAGAGTTGCAGTCATTGAGGCTGACGTTCACAGACCTGGTGCTTACAACCAACTTTCACAATTATTGGAGGAATCATCAGTTGAAGTATATGGTGAACCAGATAACAAGAATGCTGTTGACATAGTAAAAAATGGACTAAAACAACATGCAGCAGCAGATCTAGTTATCATTGATACAGCGGGAAGGCACAAACTAGACGAAGATCTAGTCGTTGAATTAGAACAAATTTCTGAGGTTGCCAATGCCAATGAGAGATTCTTGGTTATCGATGCACAGGTTGGACAATCCGCTGGTCCAGTTGCTGCAAATTTCCACGATTTAGCTGGTGTAACTGGTATTGTAATTACCAAACTTGATGGTACTGCAAGGGGTGGTGGCGCACTATCTGCTGTTGCTACCACAGGTGCCCCAGTCATGTATATCGGAACTGGAGAAAAGGTTGCAGACCTAGAAAAATTCGAATCTGATAGGTTCATATCCAGACTTTTAGGAATGGGTGACATTCGTGGCCTCATCGACTTGGCACCTGAAGACATGGATGAAGAAGAGGCCATGCGTATAACTCAANGAATGATGACTGGAAGATTCACCTTGAATGACATGTATTCACAAATGGAGATGATGTCAAAGGTTGGAACGATTGACAAATTGCTTTCTTTCCTTCCTAGTGGTATGTTCGGAGGAATGGGTGCCATGGGCAAAAACCAGAAAGAAGCCATGCAGGCCAATCTGGATCGTTACAGAGTAATTATGGATTCAATGACCACTTATGAGAAAGATGAGCCTGCTAAGATTAAGGCTGATAGAATTCGTAGAATTGCCAGAGGTTCCGGAGTCAAAGAAAAAGATGTTAGAGAACTTATTGGNCAATGGAACCGTTCTCGTAAGATGATGAAAGGTATGAGTGGAAATCGTAAGATGAACAAACAGATGAAGCGAATGATGCGTGACTCTGAAATGGATTTCGATGGGCTCGAAATGTAATCAGTAAGTTTTCGCTAAAATCACTCTTCGAGTTGTCATCTTACCGGACATGAAGCAAGGCATTTCTTCACCGTAAGGATCTGTAGAATCGCCCAGGAATGCGAGCCCTGTTGTGCGCTCTATAGTTTCTGCATGTGCGTCTGTTCCGTCAAAAGCCATCTCGTAAATCTTCCCATCTTCAACATCTTCTAGATTGGTTAGTGGAATCACTACATTATCAGTATGTGCAGCAGCGCGTGTTCGCAGTTCATCCGCAATTTCAGATAATAATCTCTTACATTCATCTGCGATATGCATTAAGNGGAGAGGCTCTTTTCCACCTGTCCTTCTTGCTGCGAATGCAGTATTATTTTCAATGTCTCTTGGACCAATGTCAAGCCTAAGAGGGACTCCTTTGATTTCCCAATCGAAATATTTCTGTCCAGCATGAATGTCTCTTTTGTCTACTTTTACTCTTAATCCCGCGGATTTTAGGATAGCAGCGACTTCTTCACTTTTAGCTATGGTGTCAACTTCTGAGTTTTTACGAATCATTGGGCAAATTACAACCTGGTGAGGAGCGATTGCAGGNGGCATGATCAGACCATTATCATCACCGTGCATCCCAACTATTGCTCCAAGTAACCTCTCCGACATTCCGTACGTTGTTTGATGGCAATGTTGCTGCTCAGCATCTAGGTTTTCATAGGTCAAATCGAATGCTTTAGCCCATTGGTCTCTATAGTGGTGGCATGACGCCACTTGCAATGTTCTACCATTTGGCATAATTGCATCAATTCCAATAGTATACCATGCTCCAGGGAAAGTATCCCAAACAGGTCTTCGTGCTTTGATAACAGGCAAGCATAGATCGTGCATTAAGTTGTCAACGATTTCTAGGTCTTGTTGTATCTGCCTTGTTGCACATTCCTCATCCGCATGGGCAGTATGTGCTTCGAAGAAGTGGATTTCCCTAACGCGAATGAATGATCTGGTTTGTTTCGTTTCATATCTGAATGTATTTACCATCTGATAAACCTTCAGTGGTAAATCTTTGTGAGATCTAATCCATAACGGGAACATAGTATACATTGCAGTCTCGCTAGTAGGTCGCAAAAACATAGGTATGTCGAGTTCATTCTCCCCAGCGTGTTTGACCCAGTATACTTCTTTCTTGAATCCACCCTCTTCTTCATCATCTCTCAGGTCATCAGGGTCGACTCCTTCTTCCCTAGCACGCTTGAGTCTAGCGACTAATGAATTCTCCTTATCCAAGAGATTTTCAGGAATGAGAAGAGGAAAATTAACTTCCTCATGTTCTGTTCTTTCCATTTCAGAGTGTGTAAGTGAATCGATTAGTTTCATTGTGCGCCAGCCATAAGGTCGCCAAACATCCATTCCCTTAATCGGGTATCTTTTGTCAACAAGTTCTGCTGCTTCAACAATAAACGGGTACCAAGCATTGAAATCATCAGTCTTTGATGGAATNCCACGCTTGGCTTTGCCCTTACCCATAATCATCACTCCAAGTAACTATTCATCAAATTGCCGCATTAATTCCTGCGGAATGCCACAATTAAGACGAGTATGCTGCAAGCCACAGCAACATAATCTGGTATCCCCATTTCTGGGAAAGGCATTGACCAACCGAGCTCGTTGTTGATATTGTGAATTCCAGCCCAGTTAATTCTAGTAGCCTCTTCAGTGCATTTTTCTGCCACACATTGAGAGTTTAGGAATCCGAATAGCCCCAATATGTTAGCCACTGCTACTATCAAGGATGATAATCCAAAAATTTTCAGGAATGATCCACTTTTCTTTTCAGCACCAACTTTTGGAATACTTGGCAGATCTGGTAATGGCATTGCGGGTGCAGGAGTAGCGCCTGGAATAACTTCAATCATTGGATCATGATTTGTTTTTGCGGTTAAGACTTCAACTTCTGGCCCAACAGGTTGCTGGCTAGGCTTAGTTGGAGTAATTGGCTCAATATTAAGTCCAAATATCCTTTCTGCAAGACTGGAAAGAATGGGGTCTGCGGCAATTTCAGCCTCGTCAATTTCACCATCTAGGAGACGTTTGACTTTGTCATCATAAGCGCTCACGTTAACCGCCTCCTGTTACGGTGTGGGCAGGTGCTCATTATCAAGCGTTCGCTTCAAGCATTACCGGCTGCTTCAACCTCTGCCCAGTCTTTCATGAACCCTGCAAGCCCTTTGTCAGTAAGTGGATGGCTCATTAATTGCCTGAAGGTTTTCGTTGGCATAGTGACGGTGTGAGCACCTAATTGCATACATGCCAAGACATGTGTTGGGTGTCTAATTGATGCAGCTAAAACCTTGGTGCTAATTTTGTAGTTATCCCAAGTTGCCATTATTTCAGCAATTAACGTCATACCATCTGCGCCAGTATCGTCAATTCGACCAATGAACGGTGATACATATGTTGCACCCGCCTTAGCCGCCATCAATGCTTGTGATGCCGAAAAAATTAGTGTCACATTTGTTTTGATTCCATCTTCTGTTAGTATCTTAGTTGCAGCTAAACCTTCTGGCGTACAAGGAATCTTAATTATGACATTTTCAGGCAATTCAGCCTTCAATGCTCTACCTTGCTCTACCATTCCGTCAGTATCAAGCGCAGTTACTTCAGCGGAGATGGGACCGTCGCATATGGCGGCGATTTCTGCAACTACGGTTTTGAAATCTCTGCCACTCTTTTTAATCAGTGATGGATTTGTAGTAACTCCATCAAGAATACCCCATGAGGCAATCTCTCTAATTTCATCAACATCTGCGGTGTCTAAGAAGAACTCCATGCGGGGGTGTCGTTAGAGACGGTGCTTCAAACCTTCCTCGCGATTACGTTCTTGACAGCGTCACAAATGTGATGCGATTTCAACCCCATCATCTCCAACATCTCCTCGGCTCCAGCAGATTCTCCAAATCTATCATGAACACCGATTTTTTCTATTGGAACTGGTGTTGAAGAGACAACATGTTCTGCAACAGCGCCACCTAATCCTCCGATTATCGAGTGATCCTCTGCAGTAACTATCGCTCCACATTTTTGTGCTAATGAGTCAATAAGTTCGGTGTCCAAAGGCTTGATTGTATGCATATCAACAACGGTGGCATTGATTCCCTCTGCACTCAATTTTTCTGCTGCTTCAAGAGATTCATGAACTAATACTCCACAAGCAATAATCGCAACATCGCTACCCTCGCGCAAAATTACGCCCTTGCCGATTTCTATTTCATCTTCTCTTCCATCATACAGAACTGGAGTCTTGTTTCTTGCTGTTCGCATGTAAGATGGTTTGCCCAAATCCGGCAACTGCATAGTTAGTGCCTTAGTTGATACATCATCACATGGGTGCATTACCACAACGTTTGGTAGAGTTCTGTAAATCGCCAGGTCCTCAATTGATTGAGCACTAGAACCATCAGTTCCTGTGTGAGTTCCACCGTGCGAACCACACAAGTGTACTGCTAAGTTTGGCCTGGCAACACCATTGCGCATTTGCTCGAATGCTCTTTCAGTAAATATTGCAAAGGTGCTTGCAAATGGAATGTACCCGTTTGAAGCCATACCCGCAGCAACTAGCAACATATTTTGCTCACCTATGCCGCATGAAACGGTTCTCTCAGGGTGAGCCTTTCTAAAGTGAAGCGACTTAGTTGATTTACCCAAATCTGCTTCCAGCACAACAACCTTTGGATTACCTGCTAATGCTAGTAAAGCATCACCGTATCCATCGCGGGTCGCAGCCATTCTGCTCACGCTTCCACCCCCAACTCGGATAGCGCTTGAGCTAATTGTTCATCAGAAGGTGCTGCGCCGTGGAATGCAGGATTGTTTTCCATAAATGATACACCCTTTCCTTTGATTGTCTTGGCAATTACTACTGCAGGTTTGTCCCGTACAGAATCCATCCAATCAATTGCATCAACAATTGATGTCATGTCATGTCCGTCAATTACTTTCACAGCCCATCCAAAAGCGTTCCATTTTGCTGGAATATCGAACATACGCATTTGAGCTTCACAAAAATCGTCATTTTGAATACCATTACAATCTACAAACAATTTCAGATTTCCAAGTTCGTGGTGAGTTGCAGCCATTGCTGCTTCCCAAACACTTCCTTCTTGTATTTCGCCATCTCCGACCATCACGTATGCATTTCTGCTAGAACCGTCTAACTTTGCTGCTACCGCACAACCCATGCCGAATGACAGCCCCATCCCTAAACTTCCTGCAGAGAAGTCAACACCAGGGCACCACTTCATGTCGACATGCCCTTGGCAAACTCCTCCCTTCACTCGGTAAGATTTGAGATCCTCATGGGATATGAATCCCATTTCAGCTAGTACGGCATACATGCCCGGAGATGCATGGCCTTTAGAAAGAATGAATCTATCTCTATCTTCCCAATCCGGGTCATCTGGTTTTACACGAAGTCTGTGGCCATAAAGTCCACAGAGGATGTCAATTTCTGATAGTGAGCCACCAGGATGTCCTGCCTGAGCCCTATGAGTCATTTTGCAAATTTCGACTCTGCATTTGCGTGCCATTTCTTCCATTTCAGAAATACTCATTCCCGCCATAATGTTCCCTACGAACACCTCGCTTTGCCTATGGCCTTTGATGGTTGTGTTCAAAATGTAATAGAAATCATTCTGATTTTTCAGCCTCATTTAAGACTGGCATTTTCGGCAGGGTAAAGGCTCCACGTAATTTCTTAGATGCATCGGCTGCAATAAATACCAAGTCCGAACCTAGATTTCCTTTGTTTGGAAGTGAACGTGCTGAAAGAAGTATGAATACTCCAACGAACCAAGCAAAGAATACCAGAGATAGGCTATATGACAAAGTTCCAATTCCTCCAAACCAAGAAGAAGGGTCCATTTCTGCAACAATAAATACTGCCAAAAGTACACCCATTAGAGATTCTCCTGCGATAAATCCTGCACCAATTAGTACACCCTTATCTTGAACTTCTTTGATTGCATGATTTGCTTCATCGCTAGGTTCGCCTTTCAGTGTTCCATCAATTCGTAATCTTGCACTAGATAGAAGAACGTGAGAAATAATCCCGCCAGCCATAATCGGTACTGAGAGGTAAAGTGGTAGGTAAATTCCAATTGCAACGCTCATTACCGGCATTGCTAGCCTGATCAACACTACTGCAATAACTGCACCTAGAAGTACCATTGGCAGGGTGATGTCTCCACCAAATGCACCTTGAACAATCGCTCCAATTAATTCGGCTTGAGGTGCGAAAAGCGCATCTTGGCATGTAGGGTCTTCTGGTCGAGGATTAGCTAGACACGCAGTATTTGAAATTCTGAATGCATCATGAAGTATGGATAATACAGGACCGATTACTATTGCACCAACCGTAACTCCAATGATCTCTGCTGTTTGCTGTCTCCATGGTGTCGCACCTACCATATGGCCGGTTTTCAAATCCTGCATTACATCTCCTGCAATAGCAGCAGAGGTTGCCACAATTGCAGCAATGAACATTGTTGCAACCATCATTTCGGTTTGCCCCATGTCCATAATCAATCCACCAACAACCCAAACCAAACCTATTGTGAAAAGTAATGTTGCGATTGTCATTCCGGAAACAGGTGAATTGGAAGAACCAACTACTCCAGCAATGTATCCTGCTACTGCAGCGAAAAAGAATGACACAACCGCTAGGAATAGTGCCCCGGCTAGAGCCATTATCATACTACCAGTTGCATACCAGTAGAATAGGAAAATTAGTACTACCAATACTCCACAGAACATCATGACTTTGTCCAGCGGCAAATCCATTTCAGTTCTTAATTGGGCTTCATCACCATCGCCTTTCTTGAAAGCCTTAGACAAACCTTCTGCGATTGTCTTACGCATTGACCAAAGAGTGTAAACTCCTCCTACAACCATTGCACCTACGCCCGCATAACGAATTTGAGTACCCCAAACTTCCTTGTAATCATATACTCCAATTGTATCTAACATTCCAGTGCCATCAGGGAATCCATTGAAAAGACCGTAAATTGGAACTAATATTGCAAATCCAACAACTCCTCCAAGGAAGATAAATGATGCAATTCTCAGACCTACAATATAACCAACCGATAGTAGAGCTAGTGACAACTCACTTCCTGCATAGAAGCGGGTTCCAAAAGCCTCACCAACTCCTTCCAACTTAGCATGTGTTGCTTTGAAACCCTTGACCATCCAACCATATGTCGCTCCGATCAGAAGAGCGTAAACAATTGCAATTAGGCCCGAGCCACCTTTTTCTCCAGCAACTAGAACTTCACGACAAGCAACACCTTCCGGATATGGTAACGCTTCTTCAACTATGAACAAACGTCTCAAAGCAATTGTGAACATCGTTCCAAGCAGACCTCCGAGGATCGCTATCAAGAATGTATCAACCCATTGAATGTCTTCCCAGATACCCAGCACTAGCAATGCTGGAACGGTAAATATCACTCCTGCCGCCAATGATTCACCAGCACTAGCCATTGTCTGTACAGAGTTATTCTCAAGGATTGTGACATCTTTGAATTTGAAACCGCGCAGTATTAGCATACTCATTACGGCCGCTGGTATTGAAGCCGAAACTGTCATTCCGACGTATAATCCAAGATAAGCGTTAGCAGCAGTCATTACTCCGCCGAGAAGAACACCGATTACAATAACTCTAACTGTGAGTTCTTGTATATTCATATGAGCAGGAATCCATGGCTCTCCTTCTCCGCTCATATCTCTCCGACCAGCAACTTATTTGTCAAATAATCGGATAAATTGTAATGGGAACCCCACCCGTATAATGATAAGATGTGAGTTAACCCGACTGTTAGAGCAAATGCTTGGGTGGCGGCATGGCAGAAACTCTTTGGCACACTAAAAGTGGGGACGAAGTCATAACAGAATTTGACACTCCTCTTGGGGGATTATCCTCAAGGGAAGCAGAAATCCGCCTTGAAAAGTATGGTGAAAATAAGTTACGTGAGCCTGAAAAGACTTCAGCATTTATTCGATTCCTTTCACAATATCACGATCCACTAAATTATTTATTGATTGGTGCAGGATTACTAGCACTAGCAACTCATCCAGACCAACCAGGTGATGCCATTTTCATTGCCATAGTTCTGACTTTGAATGCGTTCTTCGGATTTTGGCAAGAGAATAAGGCTGAACAAGAAATGGGCGCTCTAAAACAAATGACAATCTCAAGATGTATCGTTTGTAGAGATGGGATGGAGTTGGAAATTAATACCTCTCAGTTAGTTCCAGGGGACATTGTAAAGATTGAGGAAGGGTTGAATGTTCCTGCCGATTTACGTGTTAGTGAAGCATGGCAGTGTAAGGTGGATGAATCGGCTTTGACAGGTGAATCTATGCCTGCAAAGGTTAGCGAGGATTCACTCCCACCCGAAACACTCCTAGCCGATAGGAAAAACATGCTTTACATGGGTACTACAATCTCAACCGGCAGAGCGGTAGGAATTGTTACTGCTACAGGAATGAAAACTGAACTTGGCAAGATTGCTAATGATATCGCTGAAGCGGAAACTCCTAAGACTCCTCTCGAGCATAAATTAGAATCACTAGGAAAATTCCTTGGCTTCATCGCATTGATTGTTGCTGCTCTTATTGTGTCCATAGGACTAATTCTAGAGTATGTTGACGGAGGAGATTTGTGGAAGGAAGCGAAATTCCAGTTCTTAGTTGCGATAGCAATATTCGTTGCTATTGTTCCAGAAGGCTTGCCTATAATCCTAGTAACCACACTTGCTATTGGTATGCGAAATATGGCTCGCCATAAGGCGATCATCCGTCGAATGAAAGCTGTAGAAACTTTAGGCTCAACAACTGTAATTTGTACGGATAAGACAGGTACTTTAACTAAGAATCAAATGACTGTAAGGCAGTTGATGCTACCAAATGGAACATTTGGCATTACTGGTGAAGGTTTCTTGCCAGAGGGGACATTGACCATTGATAATGAGAAACTCAATGATGAAGAGATGTCCGAAATGCAGCGTGGACTAGGATTTAGGCTAGCAGCAGCCTGTTTATCTCTTTGCCACAACTCACAAATTGCTGAAATTGATGGCCAGTGGACAGCAATTGGCGATCCTACAGATAGTGCATGTGCGGTTCTCGGATACAAGATAAACGGGTCTGTTACTAAGTTCGCTCAAAGACATCCAAGGAAGCATGAGTTCTTCTTCAACACAGATAGAAAGCGAATGTCAGTTGTCCATGAATACGAAGGGGAAGATTGGATTTTTGCCAAAGGTGGCGCTGGCGGTTTCAGGAAATTGGTGAAGTGGAAAGTAAGAGATGGTGAAGTAGTACCAATTGAAGATGGAGATTTCGAATATGCTTCAGAAGCAAACCGTTTGATGGCTAGTAAAGCAATGAGAGTTATTGCATTATGTGCAAGAAAGGTTGAACCTGATGATGACATCACAGATATGGTTTCAATGGAAGACAATCTGATTTTCTTGGGCATGGTAGGAATAATGGATCCACCCCGCGCCGAGGTTTATGACGCCATACAAAGATGTCAGAAGGCTGGAATTTCGGTCAAGATGATTACTGGTGACCAACAGATGACTGCCCAGGCAATTGGTGAGGACTTGAATATCACTAAGCCACATATTGATTCAGTAGGCGGAGATCGACTTGAAGAATTAGATGATGAAGCAATTAGAGACATTGCTGCAGGAACCGCTATCTTCAGTAGAGTAACTCCAGAGCAAAAAATGCGTATTGTAACCGCATTGCAGGATGAAGGCGAAGTCGTTGCAATGACTGGTGATGGGGTAAATGACGCTCCTGCATTGTCTAGGGCCAATATTGGAATTTCAATGGGTATTGCAGGAACTGACGTCGCTAAAGACGCATCTGATATGGTATTGCAGGATGATAATTTTGCCAACATTGTTAATGCCGTAGAAGAAGGAAGGAAGATATACGCTAACATTCGAAATTTCGTACGATATCAAGTTTCAACTAATGTAGCTGCAGTAGCCTTACTGTTGTTAGCAAATGTAGTATTCGGATGGCCATTACCTCTTACTGCCACTCAAATCCTTGTCATCAATATCCTGATGGATGGACCGCCTGCTGTTGCTTTGGGTGTCGAACGTAAGCATGCAAACGTGATGAATAGACCTCCTCGCGCCGTGGATGAATCGCTTCCCAATTTACTCGATCTACTGTTGATTTTCTATCTTGGAGCTGTCATGGTTACTGGAACACTAATCGTTTACTATCTAGCCCTACAAAATGGTTCAGAAGCTTATGCACAAACAATGTGCTTCAGTGTTTTCATAGTGTTCCAATTATTCAACGTGATGAATTGTAGAAGCAATGAACACAGCGTGTTCAAACTAGGTTTGTTCTCTAACAGAGCAATATATCTCGCTGTATTCTTTTCAATTATGCTACTGTTGTTCGTTGTTCAAGGTGCCGATTTCGTAATACCATTTACTTCGTTTGAGATTGGAGAATTACTTTCAACAATCCCTCTAGAACAGAAAGATTGGTTCGTTATTGTACTAGTTGCCAGTACTGTATTCATGGTTGAAGAATTCCGTAAGCTAATGCGCTCCACGGGCATATTCCGCGTTAGGACCAGTAAGCGTGCCTAAACGCTAATTCAAAAACAACTAGTCTGACGGGTTAGCATGGCAGACGGCGAGGCGCCTAATTGGCAAAGCACTCTGTCTGACTTACTGTCACAGGATAAATGGCCTGAAGATTTATCCCATATCGTCGACAAGTTATCTCAAAACATTGCATTGTCTCTCGAGGATGGTAAGTATCTTTTCGACTACAGGAACTTGGATATCATCGGCCATCTAGCAGCTATTGTAAAGCGAGCTAGATTTGAAAACAAGGTATTCTTCAATGTTAACGTACACATTAATCAAACTAATATCTGTACACTTGCATGCAAATTTTGTGCCTTTAGACGCGGTAGGCGTGCAGAAGATGCTTACCAGATGGAAGTTGAAGATTACATCGAAGATCTGCGAAAATATTCCGAACACGTAGATGAAGTTCATTCAGTGGGTGGCCTTCATCCAGAATGGGGTATAGAACACTATGCGGATTTGTTCAGTAAGACTCGAAAAGAGTTCCCTCATGTGCACATCAAAGCATTGACAGCAGTGGAAGTAAAACATGTCGCCAAATTATCCGGTTTGTCTATTCATGATACCTTAGCACGTTTGAAAGATTCAGGTTTAGGTTCTCTGCCAGGTGGTGGTGCGGAGATTCTTGATGATGAGGTGCGCGAAGTGATATGCCGTGGAAAAGAATCTTCTGAAGAATATCTTGAGATTCATCGAACTGCTCATAGACTAGGTATTCCAACGAATTGTACCATGTTGTACGGTACGATTGAATCGATTGAACATCGTGTGATGCACATGATTAAACTCAGAGAATTACAAAACGAAACTTCAGGTTTCCAGTGTTTCGTCCCTTACCCATTTTTGCCAGACGACTCTCGATTACCAGATGCTCAATTGGCAACAGGTACTGAAGTGTTACGAGTTATTGCAATATCTCGTCTTATGCTCAATAATATACCACATATCAAGGCATATAGGATGAATTTAGGAGATGAAATATCTGAGTTAGCGTTACAATTTGGTGCAGATGATATCGATGGTACGGTACAGAAAGAATCGATAATGCACCTAGCGGGCTCGACTGCCCCATTAGACCATGACAAGGCCAAACTAGCAAAGATTGTATCAAATTCGGGCTCGATTCCTATTCAAAGGAATACAACATATTCTTCCTTCGTCGAATTTGTCCCTCCAACAATACCAGAAAGAAGGAGCCTTCGTATGGCAGTAGGTGATTAAATGACGTGGGAAAAAACAATTGGTAGAGTTTCGTTCATTAATTGCGAACCATTATTTCACGGACTTGAAGAGTCGTGGAGTGTTCTTCCAGCACCTCCATCGTGGCTAACTGGACACTTAATCCGCCGCGATTGCATCTTAGCTCCAATTCCAGCGGCAGACTATGCAAAAAATTCAGACAAACTGGTATTGGTTCCTGACCTGTCAATTTCAAGCAAAGGTGAAGTAGGCAGCGTACTACTTTTTGGTAGTAAGGAAATTTCTGATATGAAATCAATAGCCTTGCCTTCTGATTCAGCTACTTCTGTAACTTTACTAAAATTCTTGATTAAGCATAGGGAACTTAATCCCAATTACATTGAGATGGGGCCTGATCTATCAGGAATGCTTGCAGAGTGTGATGGATGCTTACTGATCGGAGATAGAGCACTAGAAGCTGCTAGAGATTATCCTGAACTGATTAAACTTGATCTTGGTAAGGAATGGAGGGAGGTTAGTGGACATCCAATGGTTTTCGGTGTGTTTGCTGCACGTAAGGATTCAGATATTAGTAGCGTAAAATCTGCTTACACAGCATTGATTCAAAGATTGATAGCGTTTGAAACCAACTCTTCAGTCAGAAAAGATGTAATCAAAACTAGCAGCGAAAAATCTTCTCAAAGCGTTGATAGACTTGAAAGATACTTTGGAGAAGTCATCAACAGAATGGACCCAGAGGATATGACTGGCCTCAAACAATTCCTAAATTCTGCTTGCCAGATGAAAGAAGAGATTAGAATGGCCTGGTAATCATTCTTCTTTCAGGAAATCATTTGCGAGATTTTCCTGCATTTTCTCTTCGTCAATTTTCTTTTCCGAACTCGATTTCTTTTTTCGCTTGACAGATTTCCTCTTCTTCTTTTTCTCAGGTTCAGGCTCTGTCACTTCACCCTTTACAGTTTTCACTTTACGTTTTTTGATAACTGGTTCGGATGTCTTAACCAACTTTTTCTTACCAGTGACTACGGGTTTATCGGTTGCAATTGTCCTTTCTTCAACAGAACCGAGGCGCTTCCGCTTTGTTTTCATTATCGGCCCGTCTTTGTTAAGTTCTTGACTGGAAACACGTTTTTTCTTTACTAACGATTCATTTTCTGTACTTGTGTTGTACATTTTTCTCTTACTCGGAGGAGGTGTGCGTTTCGCTTTTACCTGAGGGGTATCTTCGAGTTCATCATCTAGTGATTCGGGTTTTTCTACCAATTCAATATCATCTTCATCGCTATCTTCGTTTTCATCATCTTCTACGTCGAAGTCGATTTTATTCTGGTGCCGCATCCACATAGTCATGAGCACTGCGATAATTCCCAAGTAAATAATGAAAGCAATTGGATGCGTTGCCCAGTCGATAGCATTCTCTATTACAGTTGGTTCTTTAACTTCTATTTCTTCAAGTGTTACTGAAACCACATCATCTCCATTATTCCACCATAATGGAATATTTTGAGTCTCTATGCCATCTCCGGAAAATAATAATGAAACTGGATGCGCGGGCGCTAGCCAAGATATTGATCCATCTGTGGGCAATGGTTGCTCATTCAATGTTATATCTAGGGGCAATGCAACTTGACTTGCATATTCAAAGGTTGTAATTATTGTAAAAGTAATCTGTGTAGTGGAATCTCCATCTCTAATCATTTCCATTCCACCAGTTACGAAACAAGTTATCGTAGCATCACCCAATTCACCATTGGATAATGTGATCGATTCCCTCCATTGATCTATAATATCCTCATGGTCCATGTTTTCACACATGGCATTTGCGAAAAGCTCGGTTTCGTGCGCACTTAATACCTGATCTTTCGCTATTGCGTTTCTTGACAAGTTACGGATATTGCTCGAATCTTCTGATGGTAATGAAATTCGGTCTTGAACCACGAATTTATCTCCTAGAGTGAGTTCGATATTTCTGATTTTTGAAAGGTCTGGATAGCGCGAGCAAGGAGTTCCTTCAGGAGCATCGCACCCAATGTCGTCATCCCAATCATCTATGATTCCGTCCCCATCATCATCATCATCAATGTTGTCAGGAATAGAATCTCCATCTAAATCAGAACCAGGTTCATTTAATCCATTGGCAACAATATCGCGCATGTAGACGGCAACTTCTCCTGTGCCACCTGCTACGAAGAGTTTCTGAATGCGACTATATTCGTCCTCAATTAATGCAACATCCATCACTTTGTGGAAAAAATTTGTTCGTTGCAATTCGTTAAAATTCCCGTAATCGTAAGTGATAATTCCCTTGAATGTGTCAGAATCTACCGAGACATGCATTCTTGTTCCTGAACTCGAAAACAATATTTCATTTGCGCCATCCACATTATCTACATGTTTTTGTAAACCATCAAATGTTCTCGAAGTGATTGTACCGTCCTCGCCCACTAGAACAATATCTAGTCCATCAGGAGTGAATTTACAGTCATGCAAACCTTCCCCATACTCGATGTATGAGCCTTGTTTTTGACCTTGCATGTTCCAAATAGCCCATCTTCCTGATTCATCTCCAGTAACGATATACTCGCCATCCGATCGATAATCAATGCATGTAACATCGACAACATGAACTCCATGTAGTGTGTTCTTTATCGTGAGATCTGGATAGCGATATTGTTCAACAACCTCGCCTTCAGAGCCATGCGCAGAGATAACCATTCCATCAATGCTCCAAGAGATGTCTCGGAATCTATCATCTGCTAGAACGCCACTATCCATTACTTCTAATGTATCAATATCAATTAGTTTAATCGACTCACGAATTTGTGTCGTCGATCGTTTGTTAATCGCTAGTACGGAACCATTAGGATTAAACTCCATTCCCGCGACATCTTGACCAAAACTGATTTTTCCTATTTCTTCTAATGTACTGGTGTTGAACAATAGGATGTCTTTGCCATGGTAAGAAGCAAGAATAGTTCCATTTGGATTTAGAGCTATCAAATCACCATCGTTAACATCATTCGAAGACCAAGTTGAATCGAGGTAGGTCAAACCAGATGGTACGGCAGATGCTAATGGAATCAAAAGCAGAATACAAAGCGTAACTGCTAGAGATAACCCTGTCTTCCTCATACTCGCCCCATTGGTACTAGAAATCATCAATCTTGAAAGGCTAACGGAGGATTTTGTGAATTTTACCGGTTTTATGTGTCCAAATTTGTACCCGAGAATATACCACTATTCAAAAACCCGAATCGTTACGACGATACATGTCCGATGTCGCTGAGGTTAAGTCCTGCTGCGACCCCGAAGATGTTGTATTGGACAACATGGACTTCACATGGTCAGACAGAGAAGTATGGGGCAAGTCTGCGTATAATACGATGTGGTGCTTGATAGGATGTTCAATTGGTGATTTAGGTACTATCGCAGCATTCCAATTTGTGTTTACAGATTCAGGATGGTCGACGATGAGCATAATGATGCTTGCTATGTTCAACGGGATTACGACCTCTATAATTCTTGAAACTATTATTTTGTCTAAACAAATGATATTGAAAGAGGCATTCAAAGTAGCAATCGGAATGTCTTTGATTTCTATGGTCGGAATGGAAACTGCGATGAATATTGTCGACTATCTGTTGACAGGCGGTGCTATGTTGACTTGGTGGGTTATACCAATTATGTTATTTGCTGGATTCGTTACTCCTTGGCCATACAATTACTGGCGATTGAAAAAACATGGCAAAGCATGCCATTGAGGTGAAATCATGAGTGAAAAACTACCTGTTGATGAAGATGGAAACTTGATTGTTCGAATTGGTCACTCTCCCGATCCAGATGATGCATTCATGTTCTATGCAATGACAACTAACGCCTTTCCAACCCCCGGATATAATTTCGTCCATGAACTTCAAGACATCGAAACTCTAAATCACAGGGCCATGAATAAGGAATTGGAAGTTTCTGCAGTTAGTATTCATGCTTATCCAGATATTGCTGAAGATTATGCGCTAATGAATTGCGGAGCCTCAATGGGTGAAGGATATGGCCCGATGATTGTTGCAATGAGCGGGGTTACAGAAGAAGAAGCAAGAGCCCACCCTATAGCAGTGCCCGGTCTCAAAACCAGCGCTTATCTTGGAATTAAGCTATGTTGGGGTGATTTGAATTATGAAGTTGTACCATTTGATGAAATCATACCGCGAATCCTTGACGGGACATACAAATCCGGTTTGATTATTCACGAGGGACAGTTGACTTATGTTGACCACAATTTAGACGTCTTAGTAGATTTAGGAGTATGGTGGAATGAAAAGACAGGTGGACTTCCAATGCCTTTAGGAGGAAATGTAGTCCGTCGAGATCTTGGAAAACAAATCATGGAAGATGTCACAATGTATACAAAGATGAGTATCGAACACTCAATTGCAAATCCTGATGTCGCCTTACAGTTTGCTAAAAAGTGGGGCCGAGGTATTGACGACGATACAAATCGCGAATTCGTTACAATGTATGTCAATGAGAGAACTATTGACTACAAAAAAGAAGGAAGAGAATCCATAAGAATGTTTTTGCGAGAAGGTCAAGATATTGGGTTAATCAATCCTGATTTTGATATTAGTACTGTGCAATTCATCGGATCTGACGAGAGTTGATTTAATGAGTGTCGCAGACAGAGTACCTGGTGTTTCTGAATACGGTTCAGTAGACCCAGCGCCACCATCTGTTGAAACTGATGTGGAATCATTGCGTGAGATTCTTTTGAATGAAAACAATAAGATGTTTCAAAGAATGCGCGCATTATTTTCTTTGAGAAATAATCGCTCTAGTGAAGCAGTAAGCGCCCTGTGCGAAGGATTTGGTGCAAGTAGTGCTCTATTGAGGCATGAATTGGCTTACGTTCTAGGCCAGATGCAAGATAAACTCGCAACTCCCACTCTTATCAGAGTGTTAAGTGACGAATCCGAACATGTCATGGTTCGCCATGAAGCTGCGGAAGCATTAGGTGCGATTGGCGATCGTAGTGCCAGGCCAACTTTGGAGCAATTTTTGACAGACCCTCTCCCCGAAGTTTCAGAATCATGTGAGGTTGCATTGGATTTGTTAGCACTATGTGATGAACCAAAGGAAATTGATTGGTGATACGCCACATTCAAAGACTTCTTCCATTACGCCAAATCAAGTGAGACCCATGCCAAACGAACATGTTGAACTCGCACAGACTCCCAACGGAGAGATAGGCCCAAGATGTAAATCATGTGGGATACGCCTAACATTTGGCGAAGCAATGGTTGTTGACAAGCACTATTACTGCTGGGAACATTATGTTGAAATTACAGGTGCTGATACAGCAACTGTTGAAATTCAGAGAGAGATTCGTTTCTGGAAAGAGTGAAGATTCAAAGGTCTCCACTGTCCACCATACAATGAGGTGGTACAATTTCAGGCTGGGCTAGGTTCGCACATCGTTTCACTCAGTACTATCGTACCGCAGAATTATGGACGCCTCCGAGACTAAGAACTCGCGAATGGATGTTTATACCATTTGGAGGAGGAACTCCAATTAGACACAAGTCATTTTTCGACATGGATGGTGTTAGGCGTTTCATCTGTGAAAGGCCACAGCATTCTTGTTTCTATTCAACCGCATACTGGAAAAAGCCACATGAATTGAAAATGGCAGACAAGGATTGGTTGGGTGCAGACTTGATTTTCGATTTGGATGGTGATCATTTACCAGGAGTTACGGACAAAGATTTCCCTGGCATGATTGAAGTCATACAGGAGCAAGCTTGGTCTTTGTGGAATGATTTCTTAGAGCCTGATTTTGGATTTAATGAAGATTATTTGCAAGTTACATTTTCGGGCCACAGGGGATTCCATTTGCATTACAGAGATCCGAAATTCTTCCACTTAGATTCTGAAGCAAGAAGGGAATTAGTTAGTCATATCCGGGGTGAAGGCGTTGAAGTCAGCGATTTATTGGAGCGCTCGCGCAATCCTAACGCTACTGGCTGGGCTAAACGAGTCTCCATAGGTATCAATTCAGTTGTTGATAAATTAGATTCAATTTACGGTGGAGATTCTAAATTACTGCGCACTATGACAGCAGGGCTTCAAGAAATGATGGATCGTGAGGGTCTCAAAGGATTACGCGGTAAAGCCAGTGTTGAGAAGTTGGCAGAATTAATGCAAACTGAAAGTCGAAGAAACCGTGTCTTGGATGGACGTTTAACTGCACTCAATAATCACGCTCTGTTATTCCAAAATTTAATCCGTGCTGATTCCAGTGTAGTTTTGGGTAATGCGGGTGAAACCGATGAGGTAGTTACTATCGATACTAGGCGACAAATACGTTGGCCAGGTTCGCTGCATGGGAAAAGTGGGATGCGGGTAACAGAATTTCCGCTATCTCGATTAGATCCTGATTCTAGTAATTCATTTGATTGCTTAAGCGAAGGAATCGCATTGTCAAGACAGGAATTAGTCCGTGTTGAGATGGTAGTTGATGACTCCATTTCTCGGTTTGATAATCGAGTTATTGATGCTTCGGCAGGAGATGTGGTAGAAATCCATGAAGCGGGAGCAACATTCCTTGTGCTGAAAGGATGGGCTAGGTTAGTAAAATAAGTCCGAATACCATACTTCGTATGGTTCTAACAATGGTAACGTTCAAGGGCAGATTACTTCCCACCTAAACTGAGGTGCACGCATGGGGCTAGGTAAGAAGAAGAAAGATGGCGACAATTTGCCGCCACCACCAGGCCTACCTCCAATGCCAATGCCACCTGCTCCAGGCATGCCAATGCCGCCGGCTCCAGGTATGCCAATGCCACCGCCTCCAGGCATGCCAATGCCGCCTGCACCTGGAGCGCCTTTACCTCCTCCTGCTAGTATTGCACCAGATTCACCCGCCGGCCCCCCGCCAGTTCCAACTCCGCAAACTGCTACACCTCCGGTAGCACCACCTGCTCCTGAGCCGCCTGCACCTGCTCCTGCAATCGAAGCACTTCCTCCGAGTCCAGCGTCAGAACCTGTTGTTGTAGTCGAAGAGGAGGACTCATACGCTGGTTTGTACGCAAAAAAGAGCGGTAAGCCTTTACAGCAGGTTTACGGGCACATCGATAGAATTAGTCAAGGTGAAATTGGCAGTCTTCTAGACAGGTATTCTGATAGGTTCGGCCATGAGTTGGACCGCGACATCATTGTAATGCGCAAAGAAGAGCGTGATGACAAAGCTGCAGAAATTCGGGATTCTCCTACAGTACAACTTCTAAATCAAGAAGAAGAAGAAAGTAGCCATTTGGACGGAGAAACCTTAGTTGAGTTGAACAATCAACTATCTACTGTTGAAGAAGAATTAAGGCGTCTCAAGCCAGAGTATCAGGCTGCCAAAGAAGATGGCGACAGGCAGTTACTACGTGAACTCCGTCCTTCCTTAGAGACGCTGATGTCTGAAAGGAAATTGATCAAGGCAGTTATTGCTGGTGAGGCAGAACTCGATGAGTTAATGCCTAGTGATGACGATGACGAAGAAGAGTACGAAGAAGAGTATGAAGAAGAATCTCATGTCGCAGAGGTTGCTGATGAAGAAGAAGATTTGTTCCCTTACTTCGTTGAAATTATCGATTCATTCCTAGGAGAATTACCTGCTGAAGAAGTTTCAGCATTTACCAAGTCATCAGGATTTGAAACCTACCGTCAAGTGGCATCTTCACCAGATACTGCTTCAGATGATGAAAGAACTGAGTTCTTCTCAGTTGTTGATTCTCTACTCGGCGGGATGCCTGACGACGCCGTTTCGGAATTCACAAAGAGTGATGATTTCGAAGTTTACCGTGCAATCGGTGCAATGTACAGTTGATGTGATAATATGGGATTACTTGACAAAGTTGACAATATTGATGATGCAAAACCTGCAAAGGCTAAGCCTAAAGCAGCTAAAGCAGTAGCTAAGGCTGCACCTAAGGCAGCCAAAGCAGTAGCAAAAAAGGCAACCCCGAAGGCGGCAAAAGCTAAAGCGGCAAAACCGTCGTCAATTTCCATTAAAGGAAAAGGCGGCAGTGATGAGCCAGAAAAGATTAGACCAACAGGTCTTCCTGAAGGGTATGAACTTGCAGGCAACATGTCCAGGTATATTGGCTGGATAATCAATTTCGGTTGGAACTTCGGTGTTGCAATTGGTTTGCTTAGTATATTGTCTACGGGTGCAGATTCAGATCTTACAATAGGTTGGGCTGCTGCCGGAGGGATGATTCTAGTTAACTGGCTAGTTCTACCAATTTGGACTGGACGAAATATTGGCGAATTCGTATCTAGAACAAAATACATTAATTCTTCAGGAAACAAACCTATATTTTTGCATGCAATTTTGAACAACAGCATAGGTTTCCTCTCCCTTATTGGATTAATTATGATGATGGCTAATTTCCAAAATATCAGTACATCAGGCATGGTTCCTTTCATTGTAGGTGTATTGTTTATCGTTTTCTGGATTTTCAACTTCTTCCTAAAGAAGAATTCAGATTTCTCCCAAGGAGCATTCGACTTGGCATTCAGTTCATATCTCGTAAAGCACGTTGCTAGTGGCGATGAGACTGGATGGTTGGCTAGATTCGAATCATTGGGTGACTTCGGAGACAAGTGGGCTGAAAAGTCCGCAAACAGGCAAGTCAAGCAGAAAGAAAAAGCGGAAAAGAAAGCCGCTAAGGCAGCAGAAAACGAAGCTGCTGAAGAAGAATCAAGTGATTCTGAAGATGAGACTTCTGAGGACTGATTATGGATCGCCGTAGGGCGACATGGGATGGCTACGCCATACTGATTTTACTTGTATCAGTTATTTCATTGTCTATTTTTACGCCTTATGGATTAATATTTCTTGTAATCGCCACCCTATTGATCACTCACCAAATACTGTTGAGAATGATATACAGTGGGCCTGAAAAACGTAGCCTTCCATTTTCTGATCCTAATTGGGAAATAATTCGGGCTGTTAATGGGAAAAGTGATGTCTATGGATTCGTTAATTATCAAGACCGACTTACAGACATGGTTGTATTAATCCACGGCTGGCAGTCGTCATCAGAGAAATTTACTGAGAGGATGTATCTATTTCATAACAAAGGATTGCATACTTTAGCAGTGGATATGCGCGGTCATGGAATGGCACCTGATACTCCCGAATGGACTGCTGGTAAAGTTATCCAAGATGTGAAAATAATTCTTGACAAACTAGATAAGTCCAAAATCGGCAAAATTCATTTTTACGGACATAGCCTTGGAGGTTTCATCTGCATTGGTATGCATAATGAGAGACATCAAGGGTGGTGGAAGGACGAATATGGCACATTGATGCTTGAATCACCTATGGCTGCATATTCGCCTATACTAGAACAGATGTCTGGAAAGATTTCATTCATGCTCCCTTTGCTAAAAAAATGGGCAGTGAAAGGTTTTCGAAAAATACACCCTGAATTCGCTAATCTAGAATGGAAAGACATTGACTTCCCATATTGGGGTTATCCTAAAGTTCCAGTATTATTGTTACAAGCGATGAATGATAATCGATTGGGGCGTTATCACTATGATCTGCTGTTGTCTGAAGATTTGGATGTCCAAGCACATCTAATCGAATCACTTACTCATTCCAAGAACAGAGTCAATACAGAAAGAGATGAATTGATTGAAGCCTGGATTGATGAAAGAATGTCGTAATCACTCTTCTTCAGAAGAAGCCTGTTCACGTGCTAGTTCTCGCATATCTTCATGCTCATCTAGTTCATCTACAATTTCTTCACCAAGCAATGTTTCTATTGCATCTTCCATAGTAACAATACCTGCGGTGCCTCCGAATTCATCAATCACCGCTAATATCTGCACTTTGGATTTAAGGAATGTTTCCAAAGCTAAATCGACACTATCATCTACACCAATAGTTAGTAGTGGTTTCTTCATGTCTAACAATATTTTATCCCATTCGTCCATTGATGCAGCCATCAAAATGTCTGAGCGTAGTACGAATCCGGATAACTGATCGATGGATTCCTCATATACTGGCATTCTACCAAATCTCAAAATTTTGGTATCATCTAATACCTGTCTAATAGTCCACCCGTGTTCATATGCTTGTGTGACAGTTCTAGGAGTCATTATGTCCTTGACAGGCATCTCCCTTAATGCTAACAAATTGTGGATAACAGTTTCCTCGTCTTCTTCTAATTCGCCCTCTTCCTCACTAATGTCGGCAAGTGCGTGTAATTCATCGCGAGTTACAGATGCAGATTCAGCTTTGGGTAACAACCTCTTGAACATGAGTAGCGGTACGAAGAATGGTGCAAGCATCTTTGTCATTCCAGATAAAATGAACCCTGAAGGTGATGACAATTTTTTCCAATATGCTGCACCAATTGTTTTTGGAATAATTTCGGACAAGAACAAAACTGCTAATGTCAGTATAATTGAAGCGACGGTGAGACGATCATCGCCCCATATTCGTGAAACTTCAGCACCTACACCCGCAGCACCCATTGTATGAGCAATTGTATTCAAGGTCAAAATTGCAGTAAGTGGTTTTACTGAATCATCTTCCTTTAATCTAGACCACCGTACACCGTTTTTGTCGCCCGTCTTGCTCATTATACTAACATGAGACATCGACATAGACAAAAGAACAGCCTCAAGCATCGAACATAGGAAAGAAACTCCTAGTGCCAGTGATCCATAAATGATCAGCATTGTGTAGTCTGCCATGGGGTTCAACGAACTCCTCGGCCAATCGGCCCAACCTATCTGTCGCGAGTATAGTTCTTGAGTTTTCTCCACTACAATATACACAGGACTCATGTAGTTCATTGCATCCGACAGGTTAGGTGACACTGTGTCTGGCGAGCATGTTCTTGTTTGTGTCGCGTGGCCTTATGCCAATGGCCCGCTACATTTAGGCCATGTAGCAGGTTGTTATCTTCCACCCGATATTCAAGCGAGATTCGAAAGAGCGAGAGGAAATCGGGTTCTGATGGTATCTGGTTCTGATGAGCATGGCACACCAATTACTGTTACAGCTGAGACACAGGGCATTTCTCCACAGGAAGTTGTAGACAAATACCATTCAATCAATACCAAAGCATTACTAGATTTGGGATGCTCTTGGGAGCCTAACATCGACCCAAGGGGTGCAGAATTCGGTGGCTCACTATTCAATAGAACCAGTGATCCCGAACATTACAAAATCGTGTCTGAGAATTTCATTTCTCTCATGGATGCAGGTTTGTTTGAGCGAAAAATAATGCAGCAGTATTACGAGATTCGTGAAGATGGCGGGCGTTTCCTACCTGACAGATATGTCGAAGGCGAATGCCCCAATTGTGGAGCAGATGGTGCACGTGGCGACCAATGCGATGAGTGTGGAGTAACATACGAAGCAAATGAATTAAAAAATCCCAAATCTAAAATGAACCCTGGTGCAAAAATAGAGATTCGCGATACTGAGCATTTCTTTTACCGCCTAGATGTTTTCCAAGAAGCACTGGAAGAGCACGCCAGTCAAAGGCAATCAGCCTGGAAGTCTAATGTCCGCGCCATGACAAAACAATGGCTGGATATGGGGCTGAGACCTAGAGCTGTAACCAGAGATCTTGACTGGGGGATTCCACTACCACTAGAGGGTGAAGAATGGGACGGGAAATGCATTTATGTCTGGTTCGAAGCAGTACAAGGTTACTATTCATGTGCAAAATTGTGGTCTCAGCGATTCGCAAATGATTCCGACTGGGAGAAATGGTGGAAAATTGCAGATGATGGTACAAGGCCAAGGCATCTTTATTTCTTAGGNAAGGATAATATTCCATTCCACACTGTAATTTGGCCAGCATTAATTATGGGACTAAATCACGCTGCTAAAGGATTAGACGCCAATACTAAGCCCAGTTTACCAGCTCCTGGAGAATTGAATCTTGAAGACAATGTTCCAGCCATGGAATACCTTATGCTAGCCGGCGGGCAATTCTCCAAATCAAGGAAACACGCTGTTTGGCTTCCTTCCTTCTTAGAAAGATTTGATCNAGATACTCTTAGGTATTATTTGTCAATAAATATGCCCGAAAATCACGATACTGATTTCAACTGGCCTGATTTCGTTGAGAAGATTAATTCTGAATTGATTGCTGCTTATGGCAATTTTGTCCATCGAGTTCTAACTCTTGGAGCACGTTTGCCAGATGACAGAAAATTGCCCACATTTGAAAATCTTGAATTCTGTTCAGAGGAAATGAAAAGACTAGAAGAAATTCATTCCGAGGTCAGCTCTAGCCTAGAAAGGCACAGGTTCAAAGAAGCGTTACGTAGCGTAATGACTGCAGCACAATTAGGTAATCAAATGCTGCAATCGGCAACCCCGTGGAAATATCTCAAAGACTTGGATGGTGAAGGTTCTGAGGAATCACTTTCCAAACTAGCATTTGGATGGCGATTATCGAGATATCTTGCAATTATGACTCAACCATTCTTACCTTTCAGCGCTCAGCGATTATGGGAGGCTCTGGGAGAAAGTGGTGAAGTTTCACAGGCTGATTGGGATTCAGCCATCGACTGGAGCGTGGAATACAAATGGAATNATGCAGAAGCAATACCTCTATTCCAAAGATTAGATTTAGACGAAATTCTTGAGCAAGAAAAATCTCTTGCTTCTGATGAACCATCAAGTAGTAATGATCCAAGCCATTCTGTCAAGGGTGGTAAAAAGAAGAAAAAGGAAGCGAAAGAAATGCCAGAAGGAACAACATACCTAGATTTTGAAACTTTTATGGAAGTAGAATTACGTGTCGGAAAAATAGTTTCTGTCAGCGATCATGAAAATGCAGACAAGCTATACGTAGTTTCTATTGACGATGGTAGTGAGAGTGGGCGCACAATTTGTGCTGGGCTCAAAGAATACTACACGGCCGATGAAATGACAGGAAAATCAGTTGTATTCGTTGCTAATCTGAAGCCACGAAAGTTACGTGGAGTGATGAGCGAAGGCATGATGTTGGCCGCAGACGATGGCGAGGGTGGTGTGAAATTGGTCACTATCGATGGCGATATCTCTGCTGGTTCACAAGTGAGATAGTCAGAGCTTTTCTCTTACGGCATCCATCACTTTACGCGATAGAATTCGACATTCATCTTGAATTCCAGGAGTGTTCTCACGAATCTCTTTAGCATAATCATCGGGTAAACTTCCAAGGTTAATATCTACATTGAATAATGCTCCCTTGCATGCAGCACTAGCCAATAATCCAGCAACACCAACATCTGAAACAGCATTTGAATTACCCTTAGATGCTAATTCTGGAAGCAGTTTCAACAATTCGAGTGCCAACTCTGCTGTTTCATAGGGCTTTTCTGTGGCTTTTAGAGTAGCAGACCTAATTGCATTTCTCCTGCTGGCGATTTCATCATCATTGCCTTTAGGTAACTTGAATGATGCCATGACTTCGTTAAAAGCGTCACTATCTTCATCTGCCAATTCTCCAGCACGACTCATAATTTTAACAGACACCATCATTGCCTTTTCTGCAATCTCCCAACCCTGCTGCCATTTGTCTTTNCCNATAGTCAAATCACAAACCATCACTGTCAATGCTGATGCCTGTCCTAAGGCGATAGCAGCAGCAGTCCCGCCTCCTGGTGTTGGCGAAGATGATGCCAAAGCCGACTGAAAATCTCTTACTGNCATTTCCATCCATGGTGTTTTCATTCAATTNCCTCCTCTCAATGCCCATTCAATAATTCTCTCNTTTGCATTAAATGGCCCTAAATAATCCAAACCTAGNCCTCTTATTGCAGCATTTACNAATTCTTCTTCACTATCACANTTNTCNTCTGCATACCATTTACCAGATTCGATCATTGCAGATAGTGGNACTAAGCCAACNAGTTCTGAACCNCAGGTTTCCACACCGTGGTCGTTAACTATNGATTTGACTGCTTCAAACGCAATATGCATCGGAGTAATGGTCACATCCCGTAAGTTCATTGAAACTTGAGAAATGCCATGCGCTTCTAAAGGCAAACCCATGCCTTGAACCATTGGTAGCATTCCAGGGATTCTGGTACGCCTCCCATCTTCTTGTTTGAGTAAACGTCCAGTTGACCTAACCAGTGATCCCGCCATCTTCGCTGTTTTAGCATCTTTTTCATTTACATTTACATTATATGCAACCAAAATCTGCCTTGCACCTATTACAACCGCTCCAAATTTTTCTACGGTCTCATTCCAGGACATCGGGCCGAAGTCTGGCAAATGTGGACCTCCATCTTCTAAACGCTGTTTGAAACCTTCATACTGGCCCTTTCTCAAGTCTGATAATAGTTCCCGATCGGGAGAAGTTGCTGCTGCACCATACAGGAATGTTGGNATCTCCAATTCATCTGAAACTCGTTGTGCCAAATCACGTGCTAAATCAGCACACTCTTCCATCGTGACCCCTTCTAAGGGGACAAAAGGACATACATCGACTGCACCGATTCTAGGGTGTTCGCCTTCTTGGAGCCTCATGTCGATATGTTCCAATGATGCCTTAATCACTTCAAACGCAGCCTTTGAAACAGCTTCAGGCTCACCTGCAATTGTCAATACTGTTCGATTGTAATCTCCATCGGGTTCAACACCCAGTACTCTTGCCCCTTCTATCCCGCTGCCTGCGTTAGCAATTGCATCGATAATTTGCTGATTGCGGCCTTCAGAAAAATTTGGTACGCATTCAACTATACGAGTTGACATGCATCATTCGCTATGACGGCGACTGATGAACATTACCGAATAATCAGCCATACAGTGCATCAGGAGAAGATGAGATNCCATTCGTTTCACGCTTCTTTTTGATTCTTTCAACAGCTAATTGTAAATCNTCTTGCTTAACCTTTGAACGACCATCGCGTATTGCAATCATTCCCGATTCTACTGTNGTTGCTTTCAATTCCGCCCCACTGAAACCTTCGGTTTGTTCTACAACCTTTGCAATGTTCACNCGCGTAGTTGACATTTTNCCTAAATGGATNCCAAGNATGGTTTTCCTTCCACTCTCGTCAGGAAGCGGAATTTCGATAACTCGATCAAATCTTCCTGGTCGGAGTAATGCATCGTCTAGTATGTCAGGACGATTTGTTGCTGCTATGATTTTTACATCTTCTAGGGCATCAAATCCATCCAATTCTGCTAAGAGTTGCATCAATGTACGTTGAACCTCTCTGTCACCACTTGTAGCCGAATCTAATCGCTTTGCACCGATAGCATCTATCTCATCAAGGAATATAATTGAAGGAGATTTATCTTTAGCAAGTGAGAATAATTCCCTTACCATTCTACCTCCTTCTCCAATATATTTCTGTGCAAGTTCTGAACCTACCATTCGAATGAACGAAGCATTAGTTTGGCTAGCAACTGCTTTGGCCAACATAGTTTTTCCACAGCCAGGAGGTCCAACAAGTAGAATTCCTTTTGGCGGTTCTATACCTACTTTCCTAAACAATTCAGGCTTGTCTAGAGGTAGTTCAATGGCCTCCCTGACCTGAAGAATTTGCTCATCTAAACCTCCNACATTNTCATAATTGACATTTGGCTTCTCAACCATTTCAGCACCCGAAACCATTGGGTCCCATGCATCGTGTAAGATTTCAATCACTGATAGAGTGTCTTGATTCAATGCAACTCTTGCACCAGCCCTGAGCTTATCTTTACTCAATCTTTGATTTATCGATACCTGAAATACTGTTCCGTTAGATGACCGGACAATAGCGCGTTCATCATCCAAAATATCTTGTAAATGCCCAACGATTAGTGGTGGGTTTTTCAAAATNCTAACTTCTTCATCGAGTCTGCTGGCTCTTTTCTTGACATTGGCCAAGTCGTTTTCTAATTGAATTCGTTCAGAAATGAGTCTCTGTGCTTCGTCACTAAGGCGAGCATAATCTGCCTCTAGCGATTTCAGGTCCTTGTCATCTTTGGCTAAAGGTTCGCTTGAACCCTTATCAATGTCAGTGCCCATGTATATTCTACTNAGGCCGCCCTTATTCAAGTATGCGTGNATTATGCTAATTTGTNTNGTCATACGAAGCCTTGANGAATTACCGACTNGACAACGAATCAGGTGGAATCATGGCGGATTGTGAATTATGCGGTGCGATGAAAGTCGGTACACGGTCAGTAATCATGGGGAGAGCAGAAGTTCAAGCCTGTAAACGCTGTACTGATAAAATGGGCCTTGAAGAAAAAAAGGTAGCCCCAGGTTTGTCCAGAATTAATAATCCAAATGCTACATCCGGCGGCTATGGTGGAATTGGCAAGAAAGGCAAAGATATAATGCTCAGAGGCGAAAAAGAACTCGCATCTGATTTTTCTAAACGAGTCATTGAAGCAAGAGCTTCAAAGGGATGGGACAAGCGCGAACTAGCCCGAAGAATGGCAGAGAAAATCAATATTNTCAACAATGTAGAATCTGGTAAGAGACCTACGGATGCTGTAATTCGAAAGCTGGAGAGAACATTAGACATCGTACTAATGGTGGACGCATCACCCGATGAAAATCGACATGTAAATAGTGGCCAATCTCGAGGTTTAACGTTGGGTGATTTCTTACTGGGTGGCAAGGAATGAAAGGTCACGACATACCTGTTCATGCAATCTGGCTTGCTCAGGATGACCCCAAGAAGAATACTGCAGTCAGGTTATCCAGACGTGGCGAATTAAAATTACATGAGAAATTCAATCATTTGCCTCGAAGAGGTATAATTCTTGAACCATTGTGTGGTAAAGTGCTTGGCCCAGAAGACCATTCCCTGTTACTTGAAGAAGGAGGTTCTTTAGTTGGTCTAGACTGCTCATGGGCTCNGATTGAAAGTTCTGTAGATCAAGTGATGAAGAGAACTAAACTGAAGGGGAGAATGTTGCCTCTGCTATTGGCAGCAAACCCAGTTAATTGGGGAAAACCCAGTAAGATGACAACAGCTGAGGCTTTAGCAGCCTCTCTGTATCTAATTGGTAGAGAGGAACATGCCAGACAATTGCTATCCGCTTTCCGTTGGGGCGAGCAGTTTTTCATCCTCAACAAAGAGCCTCTAGAAGCGTATCGTGAAGCTAAGTCGTCATCTGAATTAGTAGATTTGCAGTTTGAGTTTTTCGATATTCCTCGCAGCGAATAGTCTAGTAATTTCTATTGGCTAGACTCTTTAGCAATACCATGGTCGAGCGCCCAATACACCGATTGGTCGACGGCAGGCCAAGGCCCGAAACTGATGAATTAGCAGACGAGTCAATTATTACTATCATTTGTCAAGGAGAAATAGTTGTCAGATTACTTGCATCACCAACAGATTTGGCTGATTTGGCATACGGGCACATTATTTGTGAGGGCCGGGGAAGCATTGATTCTGTGTCGGTTAATGGTCATGAAATCGAAATATCCGGAGATGTCAAAAATCGTCCAACCGAAGATTTGCTTACTGCTGCTTGTGGCGCTTGCACTACCGGAGATATCGAGTCGCCTTCAGATACGGTCCCTAGAACGATAATTCTTGATGCNGATTTAGGTGCTATGAACCAGGAAATGAAACATAACCAACCTTTATTCTCATCCACAGGTGGAGTTCATGCGGCTGCAGTTTTCAATCAAAGCGGAGATTTGTTAGTACTTAGAGAAGACATAGGCCGCCATAATGCGTTCGACAAAGCCATCGGTTCATCGATCAGAAATAGCCTAGATGCAAAAATTGTTTTTCTATCTGGTAGAATTGGCTGGGAATTGGTTGCAAAAGGAGTAAGGGCTGGAGTAGAATTGATCATAGGTGTTGGCGCTATTAGTTCCGCAGCAGAATCCTTAGCACGTTCAAGCGGAATAACCTTGATTGGATTTGCTTCTAGTAAAACACCTGCTGTCATCGGTGATTTAAGCCGTATAATTATGAAGCCTTCTTACACAGCCTAGAATATGTCGGGTCGCGAAGGTGTTTCACCCACTACTCCTCGCGACAATAATGTATTGAAAATAAAGAATACAAAATCCATCGCTGCAGGTATTCCTGCTGCAACATCTTCTTTGGTTCATGGCATTAAAAAAATGGGCGTTACTAAGACAATAAAGACGCTTACGACCGTGAATCAGCAAGATGGTTTTGATTGTCCAGGTTGTGCATGGCCTGACCCTGAGCATTCGACAACATTTGAGTTCTGTGAGAATGGAGCTAAGGCTGTAGCAGATGAAGCGATGAAGGCTAAAGTCAATCCAGATTTTTTTGCTAAATATACCGTTCAGGAATTGTCACTGAAAAGCGATTATTGGCTAAACAGTCAAGGCAGAATTTCGCACCCAATGGTGCTGAAAGAGGGAAGTGACAAGTACGAAGAAATTTCATGGAAAGGGGCATTTGATTTGATTGCACAAAATATCAAACAATCAGGAGACCCTAATCGCTCAGTATTCTATACCTCTGGGCGTACGTCCAACGAAGCTGCATTCCTTTACCAATTGTTTGTGAGGACATTGGGGACTAACAATATGCCCGATTGTTCCAATATGTGTCATGAATCAAGTGGGGGAGGATGAGGTGAAGCAATTGGAATTGGAAAGGGCACTGTTACACTTGAGGATTT
>PAJN01000023.1 GCA_002710205.1 Methanobacteriota archaeon
TCGTTATCATCATCAGGATCGGCATTATTTCCGATACCATCATTGTCGCTATTGTATTGTTCTGAACTATCCTTTGGAAACGCATCTTCTGAATCAGAGACATTGTCTCCATCATCATCATTGTCAGCATTGTCTCCTATGCCATCGCCATCGGTGTCTTCGTGTTCGTTTTCATTGTAAGGAAATGCATCTTCTTGATCATCATAGCCATCGTTGTCATCATCGCTATCAAGTGAATCATCTTCTCCATCATTATCGTAGTCTGAACCCGATGAACCTCCTCCTGAATTGCCGTTTCCATTATTGCTGCCTCCGCCTTCATAGTCTTCGTTTTCGTCACATTCTCCAGGATAATCCTCGTCTGTGGTGTCATCTTCAGGATCCCATTCACACTGAGGGTATTGCGAACAACTGTTTTGATCTCCATCATATTGCTCACAGAACTCTTCATTCTCATCATCATCGTCGTCATCGTCTTCGTCATCTTCTTCGTCTTCGTCATCATCTCGACCTGACGTTTCAAAGACATAATCTCCATCTACTAGCAGATCAGTTTCGACAACTGTAACTGGAGCCAACGCTAACATAAAAATTAGAAACCAAATGGCAAGAAGTCTATTCAGCACATGATTCCGCAAAAGTTCACCAATTTTAAGGGTCCCCTAAAACAAGAATAATTTGGTTCACAAATTAGTTCAACTAAATTGAATGGATGAAAATTTTGAGGGCGCCCTAAATCTTTTTAGGGCTCCCTAAACTACACAGATATATGCGCGGAGTTGACGATTGTGCGGAATGCGGTAATATTCTCCAAGACACTTGGATTGTTTGTCCATTTTGTGGTGTGGAAAAATCAAACATTATAGCTTCCAGCATTTCGATTACAGAACTGGCACGAAGGTCTGCTTGTACAGGATGCAACAAAAATTGCTCGTCAAAAAAACTGAAACCAAAATGCTGCGGTAAATTCAAGAAAAAGGCCAAGTATTGCAAGAAATGCCCAATTTCTGCGGCAAGAGTAGAAAGTAGGACCCCATCCTTTACTTTGTAATTTCTAGAAACATCCTATGTGGTTTGTAGGGGATAGTCTCTCCCGGATTTGAACCGAGGTCTGCGGGACCAGAACCCACAATGATGGACCGCTACACTAAGAGACTAGCAAGTAGCCGAAAGGCCTCTCATTCTTCAATTAAGCGGTTTGAAATTTCAACCACGTAGTGCAGCAATGACGTCTTCAAGTTGTTCGGGTGATGGTCTTAACAGGTCTTCACCCATCTCTACTAAAGGTGTGTCGTGCAGATCCAAATCTACGTCGAGAGAGGGTTTTTCTCCATCGAAATATAGTATGCCCGTGACGTGTTTTTTGTCTGCATCAGCTTTGTGAAGCGCTGAAAGTGCAGCAACAGCATCAGATATGTTGTGATCCTCAGAAATAGTCTCGAGTCTCATTGTTGAACCATCGTGAAGGGTGACATCCCTGTAAGATCCAGCAGGAACTTCTACCTGTTCAAGTGGAGAAAAGTGAGGAATATATCCTACAGAGTGTAATTCTGCTTGATTATCCTTAACATAACCATATGAACGCAAAGATTCATCGTTATTGTTGAATGTTACACAAGGACTGATTACGTCAATAAGTGCAAATCCTTTGTGAGACATGGCTGCTTTTAGTAAAGCAGTAAGTTGTTTCTTTGAACCACTGAAAGAGCGCGCAACAAATGAGCATCCTAGATTGATTGCCATTGCACACAAATCGATTGGCTGTGTTTCATTTACAGGACCTTTTTTCTTTTTTGAACCGACATCAGCAGTCGCTGAGTACTGTCCCTTTGTTAACCCGTATACTCCATTATTCTCTACGATGTAAACCATATCCACGTTACGTCTGATTGCGTGTATTAGTTGTCCGATACCAATTGATGCGGAATCTCCGTCTCCCGAAACGCCGATGTAAGTCAGTGCTCTGTTTACAACATTAGCCCCTGTTGTAACTGATGGCATTCTTCCGTGAACAGTATTGAATCCATGTGATCTGCCAAGGTAGTAGGCTGGAGTTTTACTTGAGCATCCAATACCGCTCATTTTAGCAATTCTGTGTGGTTGCAATCCGTTATCCCATGCTGCGGATACAATTACATTTGAGATCTGGTCGTGGCCACACCCCGGACAAAGTGATGATTTACCTCCAGTGTAGGAATCTTTGGGCTCATTTATGACGTTGAGTTTAACGACCTTTGCTCGTTTCTCACTCATATCTCTGCCTCCTCAATAGCCTCTAGTATTCGTTCGGCATATAGTCTGCCCCTTGGAGGCATACCATCACTGTAAGCAACGCTTAGCATTTTGCTGAGAAGATGAAGTGGGTACTCTTTTCGCATAATTCCATAAAGTTGTGCGTCTCGGTTTATTTCTACAACGATTATTTTCTCATGCTTTTCCATAAATGCTTCCACTTCGCTGTGAAGTGGTAGTGCTCTAACTCTGCAAGTACTGATTTTCTTCCCCGACTTTTCTTCAACGATGTCTTCTATTTCATCAATTGTATTTTCCATTGAACCATAAAAAATTACGCCTAATTCCTGCTCTTCATCCTCTTTGATTATAGGAGCAGGCAGGTAGTCCCTAGCCCCATCGATTTTACGCCCGAGTCTTTGCATTAGTTTGTAGTATACATCGGGTTTTTCGGAATATGTTCCATCCTCATCATGGCCAGTTCCACGGTATAGGATTGGGTCTAAGCCAGATCCTGGTAGTGTTCTGTAGGGGATTCCGTCGCCATCAACGTCACGGTATCGGCCGTAATTTTCGATAGAATCCATTTGCTCTTGTGTTAGAACAACCTTTCCTCGGTCTATCGATTCGTCAGGATATTCAAAGCCACGGCAGGCCCATTTGTTCATTCCTAAGTCTAGATCTGAGAATCCAAATACTGGTGTTTGATACTTTTCTGATGCATCGAAAACCTTCCACCCAAATTCGAAGCACTCTTCCACAGTACCGGGGATGAATACAATGTGTTTTGTGTCGCCATGACTGCTTTCATAGACCATCGTTAGGTCTCCTTGTTGCGTTCGGGTTGGTAGGCCAGTAGATGGCCCAACTCTGTTAACATCCCAAAATACACAAGGGACTTCTGCGAAATATGCTAGTCCAATGAACTCTTGCATCAATGAGATGCCTGGTCCAGATGTAGCTGTAAGACCTCTAGCGCCTGCCCATCCAGCACCAATTATCATTCCTGCTGCAGCCAATTCATCTTCAGCCTGTATGACTGCGTAAGTTGCTTTCCCTTCATGGGTTCTGAGTTTTGGCAGCCAAGAGATAATCCCTTCTGCTACGCTTGAAGAAGGTGTGATTGGATACCATCCCAGCATCTGTATGCCGCCAAAAACGGATCCTAATGCTATTGCTTCATTTCCTTCAATAAAGAATCCGCCTTCTTCGATTTCTCTTGATTCAACAGTATAATTGTCGCTCTTTGTAAGTTCTTCAGCACAATACGCCCGACCTAATCTAGCGGCTTCTGCGTTTAATTCGATGGCTTTTGCTTTGCCACCGAACTGCTTTGAAATAGCCGCTTCAAGAACCTCTTGATCCATGCCAAGAAGTTCGGCTAGCACTCCAACGTATACGACGTTTGCAATCATTCTAGCCAATTTTGGGTTGAGTTTTCGTGCGATTTTGGTCATCGGAACTGGATAAGAGATAACATCTTCTCTCTCCATCGGCATCTTAGAGTCCATGTTCCAGATAACTACTGTTCCTGGTTCAAGAGATGCCAAATCTTCTTCCCAAGTCGCTGGGTTGACTAGAATTTGGATGTGGGTTCTGTCTCCAGGTGCTTGATATCCTTTTTCCGATAGCCTGACGATATACCAAGTTGGTAGACCCGAGATGTTTGATGGAAACAAATTCTTACCGCTTACAGGTATACCCATGTCGAATAGTGTCTGTAATAGGATTAGGTTTGCGGACTGTGAACCAGTACCATTTGCTGTTGCTATATTTATGGTAAAATCATTTACAACTTTGTCCATTTGGCATTGCCACCTCGGTTGCCCCCCCCTACGGGGGTTCACCATTGCCACCCTGCGTTGGCCCACGACCTTTGAATGTGTTGGCGACAAAATCAGAATTTCCTCAAGGGTAGCCCTCAAAACCCGAAGGGCTTTCGCAGCATCATGGCCGACGCAGATATTGCCGAAACATGGAAGCAAGCAGAGAAGCTTCTTGACAAAGGTAAAACCGAGGGTGCATTAGAACTTTTGAGAAAAGCAGATCCCGATGGGAAAGAGGCAACTACGCTGAGAATTGCTGGCAAAGCAATGCACATGAAAGCTACCAAGAGCGGCTCACCTACAGATTACAGAAAAGCAGCAAGTCTACTACGCGATTCGGTAAAATTGAATCCTCGTGACAAGCAATCAAATGCTCTATACAACCAACTACTCAACGAAATGCAGGATAAGCGAATTTCTCAAACAATTTTCCCTCGATTGGTCAATGATGGGACGCCAACTCCTGCAGGCTTGTTTGCAGTTGTCGCAGCATTGTTGCTCATCCTAGCAGCCATTCAATTCGTACAAAGTAGTGAAGGATATGAGGATGGAGAAGCAGAAATGCGAGTGACATGGACCGATCAGAATGGTGTTTTCCATGATGAAATAATTACCATCACACTACATCGAGCAGATGCTCCGGTACATGTTGAAAATTTCATTCTACACGCAGAGGATGCTAACTATAACAGTGTAATTTTCCACAGAATCATTTCAGGATTTATGATTCAGGGAGGCGACTTCGTGAACCAAGCCGGAACTGGGGGGTATGCAGCTAAGTGGTATGGATACTGTAATGGGCAAGAGCAAGATAGTTCTGATGCTTGCAGTCAATCTAGTTGGACCATGCCTGATGAAGCAGATAACGGATTGACTCACAGTCCAGGTTCTTTAGCAATGGCAAAAACCAATGCGCCACATACAGGAGGTAGCCAATTTTACATCGTACCTTCCGACAGCACTCCAAGCCACCTTGATGGCGTACATACCGTATTTGGTACGGTGTCGGATGGGCTTGAGCATGTAGATGCGATCTCTGCAGTCGAGACTGGTCAAAATGACAAACCAGTTTATGATGTAACTATTGTTTCAGTTGAGATTACCGATGATGGAATCAAAGACGACACTCCTTGGTACCAATTTTGGTGATTGAACTCTCAAAAGGCATGTTGATATGATTGCGCCTTCCGCAGTCAAACATGAGCGATGCAGATTCCTTCTCTTCGAAGAAAGATTTCCCGCTTGGTGGCCATTATCATTCAATCGATTCCTTAGATGACTCTGGAATCGACACATCTAGTCTCCCTTACTCAATCCGTGTTCTTTTGGAAGGAGCATTGAGGAATTGTGATGGATTCCTAATTACGGAGCAGGATGTTCGAAACATAGCAGGCTGGACTGCAAATGGCGAGCGAGGCGAGATACCTTTCCGTCCATCTAGAGTCATTCTTCAAGACTTTACTGGCGTACCAGCCGTTGTTGATCTAGCCGCATTGAGAGATGCTATGGTGGAAATGGGCGGTGATCCTGAGAAAGTGAATCCTCAAGTTCCAGTGGATCTAGTGATTGATCACTCGGTTCAAGTAGATATTTCCGGAGCAAATCCGGGGGCTCTGGATCTTAATTTGGACATTGAGTATCACAGAAACATGGAGAGGTATACTTTCCTGAAGTGGGGACAACAATCTCTTGAAAATTTCAGCGCAGTACCTCCTTCAAGAGGAATTGTGCACCAAGTAAATCTCGAGTGGATTGCTACCGTTGCTCGACAAGAAAATGGTGTTTGGCTACCAGATTCTTTAGTCGGAACAGATTCTCACACTACCATGATCAACGGGCTAGGAGTTCTTGGTTGGGGTGTTGGCGGTATTGAAGCAGAAGCAGTAATGCTTGGCCAACCAATTTACATGCTCTCTCCTGATGTGGTAGGGTTTCGTCTAACAGGTTCACTGAATGCGGGAGTAACTGCTACGGATATGACATTGAGAATCGTTGAGATGCTTCGTGAACACGGGGTAGTTGGCAAATTTGTGGAATTCTTCGGTGAAGGAATGGCCGCACTCTCTTTGCCAGACCGTGCAACAATTGCCAATATGGCGCCGGAATATGGAGCGACTTGTGGCTTCTTCCCAGTTGATGATAACACACTTTCTTACATGAGACTCTCAGGTAGAAACGAAGAAGATGTCGAAGGAGTAGAAGCATATTGTAAGGCTCAAGGTTTGTGGTATGATTCATCTGAACCAGAGAAGAGTTACACTGCACTACTAGAATTAGACCTCTCTACAGTGGAGCCTGCGTTAGCGGGTCCTAAGCGGCCTCAGGATAGAGTTGATTTATCAGAAATGGCAACTCATTTCGAGGATTCATTGACTCACGAAGTTGGCCATCAGGGTCACGGTTTGTCTACAGATGACCTTTCCAAATCCTCATTGGTTGGTGGAGATTATGACCTTAACCACGGAGACGTTGTTATTGCAGCTATTACTTCCTGTACCAACACTTCAAACCCTGGAGTTATGCTTGCCGCCGGCCTCTTGGCAAGGAAAGCCAGAAAACGTGGATTGCTAGTCAAGCCTTGGGTTAAGACCTCACTTGCACCAGGTTCTAGAGTAGTCACTGAGTACTACGAAGCTAATGGCTTGGACAAGGATTTAGCAGCACTTGGATTCAACAATGTGGGCTATGGTTGTACTACCTGTATCGGAAACTCAGGTCCTCTGACTGAAGAAATTGAAGCAGCTATTGATGAATCTAGATTGATTGTTGGTTCTGTGATTTCAGGAAATCGCAATTTTGAAGGAAGAGTTCACCAGAAAGTCAAGGCTTCTTACTTGGCAAGTCCTCCTTTAGTGGTTGCATATGCTATAGCAGGTAGTTTGAACGTGGATTTGACTACCGAGCCAATAGGATTTGACCGAATGGGCGAGCCTGTTATGTTGAGTGAGGTTTGGCCTACTGATGAAGAACTGGATGCTGCGATGGCGAAAATAACTCCTGAAATGTTTAGAGAGAGGTATGCTACAGTTATGCAAGAACCAAGATGGGATTCAATTCCAAGTGAAGCATCACCGCTTTACCCTTGGCAAGAAGACTCAACATACATCCGTCTTCCTTCTTTCTTCCAAGGACTTTCAAAGGAAGCACAACCTATCGAATCTATCGAGGGTGCGAAAGTTCTTCTCAAGTTAGGAGATTCAATTACTACGGACCACATCTCTCCTGCCGGCGCATTCCCTGCGGACGGTCCTGCCGGGAAGTGGCTAGTTGAGCGTGGAGTAGAGCAGGATGATTTCAACTCATTTGGTAGTCGCAGAGGTAACCATGAAATTATGATGCGAGGTACTTTCGCAAATGTGAGAGTAAGAAATCAGATGGCACCTGGTACAGAAGGTGGATTTGCACTTAATCATAATACGGGTGAAGTAACTTCAGTATTCGAGGCAGCAATGGATAATGAGGGACCAATGGTGGTCTTAGCAGGCTCGCAGTACGGAACTGGAAGTAGCAGGGATTGGGCTGCTAAAGGAACTTATCTGCTCGGAGTTAAAGCGGTTATAGCAACCTCGTTCGAGAGAATTCATAGATCCAATCTTGTTGGAATGGGTGTACTTCCATTGACATTCAAATCAGGTGAAGATGCGGATTCCTTAGGACTTGATGGCACAGAATCATTCGATATTCCAGTTACGGATGATGTACAAGCATTGCAAGAATTGACAGTAACTGCCAACAAATCTGACGGTTCAAGTATTGAATTCCAAGTCGATGTCAGACTGGACACTCCTGTTGAAGTTGATTACTATCGGAATGGCGGAATATTGCACACTGTGTTGAGGAACCTTGCACAGTAGAACCGGTGGATTGATGTCACATCACCCTTAGGGTGATTCATGCAGGAGTTGAGAGGCTACATTCGCTATCGATTCCGCAGTGATGATGACGATATCGATGTCCTGCTTGAAGGCGAAGCTGATTGGGTCAGGAGCATAGTAGCAGAATTGGGCTTAACCAAAGTAGGCTGGTCAATGCCAATGGCTGTTGATAGCACATCTCTTTCAAATTCAGGATTTGCATCAGATTCTCCTGTAGAATCTGGAAAGCCGAGGGACATGGGCCCAGAGCCGGACCCTTCCCGAATTCCAGTTATTAGGAGGCCAATTGGTGAATTGGATCTTGCTGCCAAATTGGTTGAAGTTGGGCTGGAGCAACCAGTTAGGCCTTCTGCTGATGAATTGAGAGACCAATTGCAAGAACTCGAAGAGCCTCATCCTGCACAAGGGCCTATGGTAAAAGATCCGATGGCCGAATCTTGGTTGAAGGAATTGCTTAGAATTGTGGTCAGAACTCATGGTGTCACAGCAATAACTACCGAAACGATTGCTCTTGCAGCAAGCGATTTTCTGGGAGACAGAGAAGGTTTGGAACTAGAATTATTCTTGGAAGGAATGTTTAGAGCTGGGAAAATTGTCAAAGTTCACGGTGGAGGCAATACAGGATGGGGTCCTTCTCCCGCTTGGTTAGCCTCTGGATTGTAATTCGAATCGCATTATCTGCCATTTGTCTAAATCGGGCCACTGCTCGGTTATTTTTTATTTTCGATTTAGACATCATTCCAAAGCAATTAAAGTGGTAGTTGGAGTCCGAGAGAACGAGTGATGATGATGCTTTGGAAGAGTATGAATGAAGAGGGACGCGGAAGAGCGTTATTCTTAGTTTTAGTAATGTTACTTTCAACGACCGCCGCAAACCTTGTGTCTGCTTCGACTTCAAGGACATATACGACAGACACAGACCCTGTTGATGTTGCATTAGGCGATTTTGATTGTGATGGCGATTTAGATATCGTAACAGCGAATGATCGCAGTACAAAAATTTCAGTACTGTGGAACGAGAATGGACATTTCCAGAAGCGTTCTGATATCTGGACATCTGCAAATCCTAACCAGGACGCAGATTTCGAGGATCATTCCAATACTCAACAAGTCGAAGTTGGTGAATTCACCGGAGACAACGCCGATGACATCGTTATCTATGCACGTAACCGTCCACTTCGCCAGGATGCAACCGGCGCAATTGTAGTCGACAAGCCAGGTAACGTAACAATCATCGAGAATGATGGTTGTGATGCTGATACATTCACTATCGGAGAGCAATTCGATGTAGTTTGGATGTGGGATCTCGCAGTCGCTGATTTGGACCAAGACGGCAACGATGACATCGTCACTCTAGAGTTACTTGCCGACTTGAAGAACCAGCGTGTAGTCACCTACCGTGGACCAATCACCTCTTCCACCCAGGCTCAGATTACCAGCCTAGGGGATTCAACTCAGAATGCGTATAGAGAATTAGAACTCGGCGATTGGGGTGAACCTAGTCAAACCGGTTTGCAAGGAAGTTGTGATGACGTTGATTTGTGGCTCGTACGTTCTGAAGGTGTTGACTACATTACTGGTGCTGCAACCAACCCTGGTAAGTCAGACAACGTCACAGTGTTAGAGTTCGACTGTCAAACAAATTCATTCCCTGCAACATTTACTTGGACCACTGCGGGTGGACAAGTTGGAACAGGTAGTTCATTGCACGTCCATGCACTGGGACCTGAATTCGGTGGATTCGACATTGGAGATATCGACAATGACGGAATTATCGACGTAGTTGCAATCAATGACGCAAACACAGAGAATGTAAGCTATGCGACAATCACTCAATCGACTCACACCTACAGCCAAACCAAGACTGTTTACTTCGGTCCTTACATCGCTTGGGAAGTTACTGTTGGAGAATTAAACGGTGACGGAGAACCTGATTTCGTTCACGCTGCAAAATTCAAGCAGTCTAACTCAACCTCATCTACTGGTGATACAACTTCCAACTATTACCTGAATCTTCCAACCAGCGTTCAAGTTACGCTTTCCAATGGCAATGGTGGACACATGAATCCTCTGGAGTACTTCGGTGCTATGAGGCCTACCACTGTGGCAATTGGCCAGGTTATTGGAGGGCCAAACAGTGCACCTGACCTAATTGTAGGGCATGGTGCATATGACCAGTTCACCTATGATGACAACTTTGGATGGGATGGTTCCTATGATAGAATAGTTGTAATTGAAATGGATAACAAGGACTTGGCAGTCTCAAGTATCGATATTTCTCCAACAGACGCATATGTTGGCGCACTGGGAGAGGGAACTCGTGAAGTTGAAGTTACCGTTACAAACACAGGAATGGATATTCTAAACGGCCAGGCTACTCTTGATGTAGAGATCAAGGAAGTTGATGAAACCGCATCTTCCAACGTTACCGTTTATGCCATGGATTGGGACAACCCCGAAGACAGAAGCGGATGTGGAACTGGATGTACTTGGACTACAGAAGCATACTATGGCGTAAGCCACTGGCACGAGGAAGTTGCAGCAAACAGTTCTGTGGGTCATACTGCAGGTAACAACGCACCGGCTCAATCAGCTAACGTAAACAACCCTACGGACTTCATGTGGTCTGGATTGATGAAGACCAACTCCAGTGGAGACACGTGGTCTGGATATGAGCCAAACTGGGACGAAGGATTAGTTCTGAACGATGTCGACCTGACAGGCGCGGACCGTGCTTGGATGAGCATAGAATTGTTCAGACACCTTGGAATCTCAGACCTTTACACTCAAGATGCCAACGGATTCGTTCTTGCTGAAGTATGGGACGACGCTGCAATGATTGAGGTCTTCTCAGAAGATGTAGGATGGGTGACAGTCAACTGTCCGAATTCCGCTTACTTCTCGGGACAATGTGCGTCCGGAACAAGCTACTGGGGCGGATACGACAACGGTAGACTTGAGAGCGAGGCAAACACCGGTTTGGATGCAGCAATTTACCGATATGGTGGAGCAATCCCTGGTACTCAGTATGGCTGGGGTAATTTCACTGAAGAAGACCTAGGCGCATTTGATCTATCTCGCTTTACTGGTGAAACAGTAGACATCAGATTCAGATTCAAGTCTGGTTGGGAAGGTTCAGTTGGGGCTAACGAGACCACATGGTCAGGAAGAGATGGTTTCGCTATCGATAACGTCACCATTTGGAAGCAAAACACTGCATTCACATCTAATGTACAGAACCAACAATCTAACATCAACATGAACAACTTGGCTCCGAACGAGGATTACACCACAGCAATTTCTGCTGACTTCGTCAACGGAACAACGTACCGTATTTCTGCAGTATTGAACTATGGACAGGACGAGCAGCCTGCTAATGATGAAATTGTAGGATACATTACTGCATTCAACATATACGATCCTGCGGTCAATGAAATCACTTCTTTCAAACCTGGAAGTTTGTATGCTGAAGGTAATTTCCCTGTGAATGTCATGGTAGAGCACCTTGGTAACACAAATGTCTCTTTCGACTTGGAAGCCAAGGTCTACAGCGCACTACCTACGGATGTTTACTGTGGTTCTCCGCTAGTTGTCTGTGAAGAAGGATTCGAAGGCGGTTCCGCTGGATTCAGGTACACTGATGACGGTAACGCAAACGGAGGAATCCTCGATGATTCAAGTTGTGCAGAGCAAATTTTCGGGTCTCACGCATACTGGTTTGGCCATCCATGTGACACCGCAAACAGCTTCGGAGATGTATGGGAGAACGAAACTCTAACGATTCCAGGCATTGACTTGACTAGCATGTCTGGCGACTATGTCGCTCTCAACTTCGAATACTTCGCTGAAACATGGTTCGAAATCCAGCAATCTGGTGCAACATCATCTGTTAACGACTATGCAGCAATCACTGTGGATTGGAACAAAGGTGGTTCAGACTATGATGGTCTAATCTATGGACAATGGATCGATTATAACGAAGACGGTTTCTGTATTGTTGACGAAGACGGCAATGGATTCATCGACCCAGAGAACGAGACTACTCTTGATAACACTGAAATCGAATACATTGGAGACCCATCCAACGTCAACGGCGGTTCTGGAAACTACAACGTATTCTTCAACAGTGATGGATTAGTTCAAAGCAGAAGCATCGACTTGACACACTTGTATGTTGTCAATACTACTTCTCCAGATTCCAACCTTTGGACTGATGAATGTATCAGCCTAGCTGGTTCAACAGTTGACATCAACTTCGAGTTCCGCTCGAATGACGATGGACACAATGGACAGAATGATGGTGTTCGTGGAGTTGCTTTCGATAACATCTCTCTACAGGAGTTCTCTTTCACACAGGATGCGGTTTACAGTACAACAGTTGTAGACTTGGATGCTGAAGAGAACCGTACCATTACAATCGCAAACCACGACTTTGTTTCTGGTGTTTACAAGATTGAGGTAGAATCAATCTTCGACAATGCTACCCAAGGAACACCTTGGTATGGATACGATGAGATTTCACTAGCTAACAACCTTGGAAGAGTTATCTTCTCAGTTGAAAGTGTAGACATTACTCTCGGTAAGCCAGACCAACTGTCATGTTTGTCTGATGTAGTTCTAGACTGTGTTCTGCCGATTGACAGCGCTAAGACTCATGATTGGTCATTATCTGCTACAAATGGTGTTCTACAAGGTGATTACACCTTCCACATGACCGTGGTTGACATGGCTAGTGGAAACCAGGTACACACTACAACTGCTGGCCCAAGCCAGACCTTGGGCCCGCATGAGAGAACAACCGTCTCGTTCACACCGTGGAATGGATGGACAGATGGTCACAAGTACAACATCAGTTACCATGCAACACTTCCTGATGGAAGCACTTCGGGTAATGAAAGATACTTCCACGCATCTTTCGCTGACCAAATTGACATCGCAATTCTATCAGGCGATTCAACCAGAGTTACTGCTATCAAGGAAGATTTAGTCATCCTCGGAATGACATACACTCAGTATGACATCAATGACTGGTCTGAATATCTCGACTTAGGTTGGTTGACTCACTATGACAAGGTGGTTATGCCTTGGCAAGATGTTAACACCGCAAAACCAAGTGATGAAGGCGGCAAGGGTTACTATGAGCTGATTGGCGGTTCTTCCAACCAAAACGCTCTGAAGAATTTCATGTCCTCTGGTGGAACAGTACAGGTACACTTGTCAGGAGCAACGGATTACTATGAGTACTCCTCCTCAACCGGTGAGAGCCTACTACCATTCGACATGGATATCCAACCAAGGAATACTCCTGAGACTCGAATCACATACAGCAACATGGAAGTCGCTGATCCATACCATCCAATCTTGGATAGTGTTGACCTAGCTGCATTCCAAGGATTCGACCAATTCGGTACAGTTACTGAAGCAATTATCAACACAAAGAGTGCATCAGCAACATCGATTCCACGTGCTTGTAACGGATACTCTGAGGAAGGAGGTTCATTCCAGCGTCTATTGCAGTCTGAAGCAGATGTACAAGACACAGTCCTCGGTGTATGCAGTTATGTTGACGGTGGATTGATTGTTACAACAATCGATGTCGAGAGCGTGTCTGACCGTGCTAACAGTACTACTTTCCCTCTATTGGGTAACATGCTATCTTACCATGTATCTCCTTATCCAACAGGATTTGGAACACTTGGTAACGGACTAGATTTGACAATTAATGGAGAAGTTCCTTCCTTTGACCCTTCAACTGGTGGATATGCATTCCATTACATGAAGAGTAACTCTGAGGTTACTTTCGGATACACAACAACAGCTACTGAGACCTTGTCAACCGATTGGGTAATGGGCGGTCCTACCGATTGGGCAGGCGCTTCCATGGCAAGTGGAACAGACCACACTGAAGTTATGAGCCCGACAGTCAATTTCTGTAAGGTAGACCTTTCATCCGCAACCGGATGTCTGCAAGGCGCAACATGGGAGATTACTCTCTTCTTGCATGATGAAGCAGGCCATTCTCGTACAATCTCTGTCACCGTGATGACAGACGATACCAGAGCGGATGAGTACCGCCCTGTAGCAGATGTTATGATTGACATGCGTGATGAGTATGCAGACCAAATTGAAGACCGTGGAATCAAGTCGGTTTCAGGAGTCGATTGGCCATTAAAGCGAATACACTTGGATGACACAGGTTCATTGACAGTTCACTTTGATGCTGGTAACTCTTCGGATGCAGATGCTCTATCTGGAAACGGAATTGAATCCTATGAATGGACAGTTCTATTCGATAAACCATACTATGAAGACAATTACAAGTTAGAAGGACACACGTTCATAACTCCATCTTCAAGCGACGGAACATGGGCTTACACTTTCAGTAATGAAACCGTAGATCCAAGCGGTCAAACAGAATCACTAATTCGTATCGAGTTAGTAGTGTTCGATCAGGCTGGAAAGAGTTCTGACAAGTACAAGATGTACTTCTCGGTTGTTCCAGAAGGATTCGGAGATGCAGAGCCAACAATCCAAATCGACTTGTCTCTGAACGGTACTAAGGTTGACAGTAACACTATCACTCTTGCAGGTAACATCGTCGATGGTGCTGAGCAAAGTGACGTTTACGTCGAGGCAGCTCTTGAAGACACCACTTTCGACCAAACCGCTGTTGCAAAGTACACTCTGTTCCTTGAAGGTAAGTGGGTCAAATCAGATCCTCTAGGAGATGGTGATGGATTCGAATTAACATTGAACATTGATGACCTATTCGACAATGAAACCAAGTCCAAGAGAGTATTCTTGAAGGTTTACGAAGGCGACGATGAGCGCTGGCCAATCATCTATTGGATCGAAATTACACTTCCTGCATGTCAAGGCTTGGAAGTCCCAGTTGAAGTCCTAGATGCTGAACCTGATGCTTACTGGATTTGGAATTCAGACACATCAGAATGTGAATGGTCCGGAGACTACACTGATTCGAACGATGATGGAGTCCCAGATAAGGCTCCAGTCGAGGACGAAGCTGATAGCGGAGGAGACAGCAATATGATGCTATACATTGGCGGTGGCCTAGGATTAGCATTCATTGTAATCTTGTCCTTATTCTTCGTTCTGAAAGGCGGAAAGGAAGATGAAATCATTGATTCTCAAATGAGTGGAGACTTCTCTGCAACCGCTGCTGGATATGCTGGAGTAGCACAGATGGATCCAATGGAGCAATACGTACAGCAACTAATTGCTCAAGGATACCCAGAAGAGACTGCTCGGGCCTATGCTCAACAATATGCTGGGCATTTCCAACAGCAACAATAGCGAATTGAATCACACAATTCGCCTGTTGGATAATCAGGGGGGATATTAATCCGAACTGATGCGGAACCAGCCACGTCAGTTCACCTCCGGTATGTATTTGAACACGATAGTGGGAGTAATGAGGATGGGTCGGTCCAAGTTGGAATGAAAGTAATGAAAACATATCCTGGAACTTACTTTTGTGCAATTCAGTTTCCGCCAAGTGGATATTGCGGTTTGCAAGAACTTGCCAACGGCTCGAAGGTAGCTATTTTCTCAATTTGGGATAAAGGCCCAAAGGGAAGTCCAGGCGCTGAAGCTTTGGCGAGCGGTAAGGGTTTTGTGGCCTCAAAATTTGGTGGAGAAGGTGAGGGTTGCCGAATACTTGGCCCGTTTGATTGGTCCATCAATGAACAGGTTGTTTTCAGAGTCACTTGGAAACAAGAGTCTAATCCAAAATCTACTTTTGGCTCATGGCAAATCAATTGTTGGGCCAACGATTGTTTCATCGGATCAATTAGATTCCATGCAGGGCCACTTGCAAGAAGTCCAGTTGTTAATTTACTCTCTTTTGTAGAGGATTTCGACCGACAAATAGGGAAAAAAGGAATAGAGCATGAGAGAATGGCTTTTTTCAGTCAAGTAGAGTGGCCACAATGTGGGAAGTTAANCGAGGTAAAATTCACGAGAGTGGATAATGGATTGGATTCCACCGGCGTAGATCGAACAAAGTCCGGAGTAATCTCTGTGGATGATGGGACTTATCCAACTAGCTTTGTTCTTTGTACTGGAGGGGCTAAGTCGGAACATCTATTGTCCAACGGGGCTGTAATTTGGCGGAAAGGTTGACCTGAAATGGTGAATTATCTAACCGATTGACCTATTTGGTGTGCTCGCTCGCCCGTGTCCATGGACAAGGGTGATAGATACACTGTTGCGGACTTGAGTCTCGCTGATGAGGGTGCTATGCGAATCGATTGGGCACGCTCAAGAATGCCTGTACTTGCAGCATTACGCAAACAAGCTGAGATTGACAAGCCTCTGTCTGGTATGCGTGTCGCTGGGTGTTTACACGTAACCAAAGAAACTGCAGTACTGATTGAGACTATTCGTGCAGCAGGTGCAGAAATTTCGTGGTCAGGATGCAACCCTCTTTCAACCCAAGATGATGTAGCAGCATGGCTTGCAAGAGAAGGATATTCTGTCCATGCATGGCATGGACAATCCGTTGAGGATTTCTATTGGTGCATAGACAAGACCCTGGAATTCAAACCAACATTAACCCTTGATGATGGAGCGGATCTAATCGTCAGAGTACATGGTGAAAAATCAGAATATGCTGAAACAGTTATTGGTGGAACAGAAGAAACCACAACAGGAGTTCACAGACTGAGAGCAATGGCTGCAGCTGGGGATTTGAAGTATCCAGTAATTGCTGTTAATGATGCGATTACTAAGTGGGATTTCGACAATGTATACGGTACAGGCCAATCTACTCTAGATGGGATTATCAGAGCAACTAGCGTACTAATTGCAGGTAAGACATTCGTTGTCGCAGGATATGGTCACTGTGGCAAAGGAGTTGCAATGCGTGCTCGGGGAATGGGTGCGAATGTGATAATCACTGAAGTTGACCCACTTCCAGGCCTTAGAGCCGTAATGGATGGATTTAGAGTTATGAAAATGGATGAAGCAGCACCATTAGGAGATATTTTCTGTACTGCTACAGGAATGAAGGATGTGATTGTCGGGCGCCATATGGACGTAATGAAAGATGGAGCACTTATTTCCAACACAGGACATTATGATTGTGAGATAAACATCGAAGATTTACGAGATAGGTCATCTTCTGTCAGAACTATTCGATCAGAGAACGAAGAATACACTATGCCAGATGGTCGTCGAATTCACTTACTTGCAGAGGGCAGATTGGTAAACCTAGCAGCTGCAGAAGGCCACCCTTCAGAGGTTATGGACATGAGTTTTGCAAATCAGTTCCTGTCATTGTGCAGGCTAGCTGCAGAAGGAAAAGAAATGGAAACCAAGGTTTACGATATTACTCTAGAGCAAGATATGGATTTAGCAACTACAAAGTTGAGCACTCTTGGATTCACAATTGATGAGTTGACTGCTGAGCAAATTGCATATTCCACAGATTATACTGCAGGAACATGATTACTCTTCTTCGTATGAAGAAAGTTCAGAATCCTCTTCTTCGTCCTCTATGTAGCCTATTTCATCGAGGTGTGAATCGAAATCGGGAAGTTTCATTTTCCAGTTCTTTGGAAGTTTCTTATCCGCAGCAATGATTTTCTCAAGTCTTTGTTGGAATGCGGGGGGATGTCGTGAAAACAGGAACATGTACAGTTTGGAGCCTCTAATGTCTTCTGGAATCACAACTTTTGCAGAACTGGCTTCGAACTGAATTGCTCTTAGCAAATTGAATCCAGGTTTGTTCACACGATAGTACAATTTCCTAGTAAATGACATTCCGATTATTACGGTAACTAGAATCAGTAGGCTAGTTAGACAGAATCCCCTCCATCCATCTCCGAAAAGGGATCTTGCTGCAAAGACTTCGAGCATCAAGAAAGGAATTGTCGTCATCATGAAGAGCATGTTTTCCGATACTGGAGCCTTGTGCGACCTCATTTTTATCGCAGTCCATCCGCCGTGATTTTTCTTCCATGGTTTGAAATGTGCAGCTTGGTCTTGCTGTGCAGACATTTCAAGAGTCTTGTGTTGGCTTGATATTCTAGCTAATTGGGAGTTGGCGATGTCTAGATTTTCTTCGAATAAAGCGCTCAATCTGTCTCTTGCTTCAGTATACATTCCTAAATCAGACAGGATTGTGGTTTGCTCTACAATTGGTACAGATTCCAAGGGAGCAGCCTCTCTGCATCTTTGCCACCAGTGCAATGCATCCTCATACAGGCCAAGATGGTCAACCATCAAACGACCACCTTTTACCCAGGCGTCAACTCTAGTGGGGTCTAGATCTACAACTTTGTTACAGGCTACCAAGGCTTGAGATGCCTGCTCAATGTCGGGATATTTGCCGTCTGGAGCCAATAGCCCTACTATCATCCACCAAGCATTGGAGTGTTCAGGGTCTGCCTTTACTGCAAGTCTAGCATGCTCCAGAGCTTGTTCAAATTCCTCATTATCTTCTGCTTCAATGGCGTCAAGATAATGGCTTTCTGCACTCATTATCTATCCCCTCTCTTACTTCTATCATACTTGGTAGGGTGTAAAGGAGGAGGGTCCTTCAGCTTACGATGATGTCCTCTTTGCTTTGGGCCACCAACTCTCTTCGAGCGTCCACATCCGAAACAATCATTCCGCTTTGCGAAATTGGATTTACCACATTGTGGACATTCCCAATCGCCAGGCCTAGGTTGTGGTGAATCTCTTCTGTCACCGGCTCTGCGTTGATTGCCTTCCCATTTNTTACCCGTGCCTCTGCCTCGTCCCTTAGGGGCGCCACAGCGATTACATTCNGTTCTAAACGAGAAGTTTGAGTTTTGACATTCGCCACAAGTCCAATCATTATGAGAGTGGGTACCTCTGCCAGAATTTCTGTCATCACGACCTCTACGATCATCACGACCTCTACGGTCATCACGACCTCTACGGTCATCNCGACCTCGGCGGTCGTTTCCGTCTCGGCCTCTTCTATTGTCCCTGCTGCCTCGGCCTTTAGGCTCGCCACAGCGATTACATTCTGTTCTGAATGCGAAGTTTTTGTTGTTACACTTGGGACACTCCCAGTCACGATTGTTTCCACCATCTCTACCTCGATTATTCGAGTTATTTCTGTCACGGCTTCCTCTATCGTTGCGTTCTCTTCCGCGTCGATCATCTCGGCCTCTACTATTGTCTCTTGACCTGTTGTCATCTCTTGATCGATTATTGTCTCTGGGCCTTTTAGTTCGTATTGTAATCTCAAGGCCAACCATGTTACTGGGATTGGCTTGTCGATCTAAATGAGCAATGTGTACTAGGGAGTTATTCAAATTACCAATTACNCCATCCACTTTGCCGATGTAGTTCTCGCCAGAATCTACCATTACAGAGCCTAAGGCAGGACATGCGCCNGTGTAACTTACGAGCAGTCCGCCTTCATGGCTGACTTTCTCTACACGTCCTTTGAACATCGCAAAGCCTCAAATTATCCGANTTATTCAATCCTTACGAAGAAGAAGAGCAGCACCAAGCATAGCAACAATTGTTGCAAACATTCCCAAGTTAGGGAGGCCAGACTCTTCTTCCGAGGTATCGTCTACAGTATCTGAGCCAGAGTTGTCTGATGCATACGGGTCTGGAATACTGATGCTCTCAGTGGAAATAGCACCAACGGAATCAGTTACACTTAACTCAACATCATATTGAGTGGTTAGGCCTTGTGATACACACTTAGCTATCGAAAGACTAACTATCCAAGAATCACCATTCTGGGTGAAACTGTTTGTTGTATCTCCACACATTGTTGCAGATAAACTGACAGCACCTCCATCCGGGTCAATTGCGGTTCCAGATAAACTGAATGAATATCCATCTGATGACCATGTGGCGTATGTACCTTCGATTTGGTCCATATTAACCATGATTACAGGTGGTGTGTTTTTCTTTTCACAGCATCCGTANATGTCTAATTCAGCATGCCAATCAAGCATTCCTGGAGAGGTCGCAATGATGTAAATGTTGAACTCACCAGGAGAGATACCAGATAAACTGACAGAACCAACAGCAGAAGTAGATCCCAGGTTTATCGAAGTCGCCACGCCATTAGTTCCTCCTTGAATCGCATTGATTGATAATGCAATATTTTGAACCATTAATGCGTTAGTCGCTTCAATATCAACTGAATCTGTGTATGGGCCGTTAGAGGTGGTATCGAAACTTGCAGGTTGGCCGAATCTCCATGTATGGCTAGCATTACTTGTTGCACCATATGGGTCAACTAAGTGACATGTGGCGTCTGATGTCATTGTATTTCCAGTAGTGACTAATAATTCACCAACTGAATTCATTCTACTTGACCAACCGCCTCCGTCGAATTCACAGTCTAATCCCCAAGCATCATTGTCAAAAGCCCAATCGGCCATAGTTTCGCCAGTTATTGCAACTACCTCATTTCCAATTCCTTCTCCTCTAAGAATCGGAATTATTGTGTCGTCTGCAGGTTCGTTAGATGTCCACACTGGGAAATCATTTGTTTCAGGAGGGGATGTGGTCATGTCGAAGAATACATTTCGAATCATTGGCCAGTCTGACTTTTCATAACCGATTGTCATTTTCACTCTAACGCTGCCATCTGGCAGGAATATCTCTTCGATTGAACCTGCGTTTAGGTTTTCTACAATGTTGACTGTTCCGTCAGAAGATGTTGTTTCATCTTGAATTGTCCAGTTCGCCATTCTCATTCCATCGATGTATGGGAATGTGAAAACCATGGTTGCACTAGTGACATTTGTNGCATTCATTGCAACAGTAAAATCGCTTTGGCCNGAGTTNGGTAATTTGTTGAATCTAGAGTTGTGAGTTTCTCCATCCTTTACGAACATGGAAATCTCAAGGTTATTTGTTGCAGAAGTTGGAACTTCTTGGCAGTCTGCGCTAGCAAATGCGTANCTTCCAGAGCAAGATCTCTCTTCAGGATGAGCTTCAGGAATTAAGTTCACTTCTTCTAGTCCGATGCCTTCTTCTACGAATTCTACGTCGTTCCAGTCAACNCCTCCTCGGTGAGGGATTCCTTCACGAATTCCGATTCTAGTATACATGTCGGCGATGCACTTCGCACCAATTTCTCTTACTGCGTCTCTCTCATCAGTAGAAATCCAAGAATTGTTACCTCCAGGGAATCCTTCAAACAAACCATCAAGGTTTTCTCTTACTACTGAAGCTCTGCTTTCGTTAACCCAAGAATTAGCATACAAATCTGATGAGGCCCAGTCGTCCAAAATTTGGAACATGAAAACAGCGTTATCGTATTCGAACAAGTCTTCAAAAGTGTATCCTGAACAATCNACGTCGTCCATTTGTCTTCCGGAATCTTCTGCTATTGTAGTGCCGGTCATTGACATAGTTGCCATCAAAACAGCAAGCAAAAGTGCAGTAAACCTTCCCTTCATGTCCTGCCCGTAGGGCAGATTACTCTTAGTGTGTTCCTATGATTGTTAAGGATGAATGCGTTCTATCCGCCTTATGAACAGTATTGCAGGAACTAAAGTCCAAAGTATCGAAGAGATTGAAATATAGATTAGAGATACTCCTCTGTCGATGTGATCAATACCTATTTCCATTAGATGATTGTAAACTCCATTAGGAGAAAATAAATCAACCATACCTTGCAGTTTCGTGTATTCTGGAGAGGATAGGTTTTCCACTCCAACTCCTGAGAATCCTGCGATAACAGCCGTAGGGATAATCCACAATAAGATGAATGTAATCCAAACTCCAAGGCCTAGGGCAATAGACAGCCCCATGTCTTTTGCCCATGAAGATGCAAGAAGTTGTATCGCAGTCCACCAAAATACCAACAATGCAGATGCTATAAAGTAGATTAAAAATTCGTAAAGAGTTGGCAACTCATCAATGCGGTACCATATTATTAGGATGCTCAAAACGTTGAGTGTCATAAATGGGACTAAAATTGCACCCCAGTGGCCTAACAATAGTGAAATTGAAAACTTCTTTCTTTGCATGGGTTGAGATAGTTTAATTTCCAAAACTCCCGAAACTCTGTCTCTACTAACTCCATCGAAAGAAATCAAAACAGCTCCAAGCGTAGAACCCCAAATAGTGGCGGCAGTTGAAACGAATAATACATCATAAGCAGAATCAATCTGATAGTTTGAAGTTAGGTTGAGGTTGGAATCAGTAAAACCCCAACTGGCGAACAAAACTAAGATTGTGAGTAAAATCCAGATAACCACCATTCGCCCAGCAGTTAACCGTTCCTTCATGATGTACCAACCGAGTTTGAAGGTAGTCATTCTTCTTCACCTCTGAATGTTTTGAATGGCAACATATCATCATTGGATAATTGTAAACTGACATCTTCAGGAGAAATTCCAGTTGCTGAACATATCATCTCTACGATGCCTGAGTTTTCCTCAAGGCCTAACTCCTTACGAATTCCATCAAGAGTGTCCTCAATGAGCATCTGACCATGATGTAACAAAGCGATTCTGTCTACTAATACTTCTAAATCTGCAACTTGATGAGATGA
>PAJN01000024.1 GCA_002710205.1 Methanobacteriota archaeon
GGCGCTTCACTAAAGCCAAATTTGCATGGTTGATTCATTGGAGTCATTTCACCTATGTCTTCACCATCGATATTCGCGCTGGCATGCGATAGATTGGATACTCTGTCAATAGCATACCACTCTTGACGATTGTTACGTGTCAACCCGTAAGTTCTCGTTGAGAAAATTAGTTTGGCGAAGAATAATTCCACAGTGGAGATGAAGAGAAGCGATCTCTTGAAAGGAATTGCAAAGCCCTTCTTCCATGAAAATTTCAATTTCATTGTTTTACACTTAACTCTGAGGTTTCGTCCATCTTCCTCGATATCTATCGCTTCCAGCAAAACATCGTCAAAGGAATACATATCGGTTACATAGTCGGCAATTTCTTGGTTTGGAGCAATCAATATTCTAGTTCCATCTGGCTTGGCCCACATTATGTCAGTAAAATTACCAAAAGGAGAGGATTTCCAGGCTCCTACAACTACTCTGTCTCCAGTTTGAAAACCGCTGGAGGTTATTCGCCCTTGGAATATATCTAGTGAATCATGTAGTTTTTCCTTTCCTTTGAATGGAGTAACTTCTCCAATCCATGTCAATGCTATAATCAGAATTATTTGAATTACTAATCTTACAACATGCCAGATGTCATCGTAGGTTGTACCATTCAGTGGGATATCATTGTACCACATATTGAAATTCGCCCAGTAAAGGATGACGAGCATCCACGCGGTTCCTACTGACGCCCAGGCCCTAGTCCGAGGGAAAATCAGCAATAATCCAAATAGGGCTTCAAAAAAGCCACTAGCTAATACCCAGAATGTAGCATCGGGAAGTGTAGATGGGACAATTGGTTCGTACCACGCTGGGTTCACGAAATGGTCCACTCCTACAGAGATAAAGGCTAGGCCTAAGCCTAGAGCCATGAAATCTCGTACAGTAAATCTGATTTCCACAACACTTCGAGATTAATCGAATAGAAAAAGGAATGTGATAAACCAAGAGAGGATTTCAGATTTGAAATAAAAAAAGCCCCTCACAGGAGCGAACTCCTGTGAGGGGCAAAGTCCCGCAAGGGCGTATCAACAATGCATCATTGCATCCTTAGTTCAAAGGTGCTCGATACCTTGCTTGCTTACGTTAGCCTTCTTGATCTTGTCAGGAAGCCACGCTGGGCCATTTGCAGGCTTGTCAACCATTGTTTGACTACCTTTGAAGACGTGGACTCTCTTGGTTCCACGCTCACGCAGACGAATGTCTGTGTGTCCGCGGGTTGCAGCTTTTAGTGCTGCACCGCGTGGTTGTCTGCTCGCAAATACTTGGCTTGTGTCTTTTCCGCCCTTCATCAGAACGAAGTACTTCTTTTCACCCATAGGTTATACCTCGTACCGCCTACGATAGTGTAAAGGTTATAATATTTCCCCCGTCAAACCGCTATACTGCGCTACATATTGCACGCAGTAGTGCTTTTCAGACACCACTTTAGAGCAGTATCTCGATTACACATTACCTAGAAACAATACTAATTTGCTAGCTAGATTTTGAATCGTAGGGAAAAATATCAATCGGAGATCATAGTCTCCAAATTCATCGAAGATCTTCCATGCTATCTCTATACAATCCCCACTGCTCTTCTTCCCATTCTTCTGGCATGGGGCCATCAAGCCAAGCAAGGAATTCTTCCAGAGTCCAGCCCTCTGGTATTCTTTCATCACGCTGAGGGGCTATTTCCTCATTCTCCCAAGTCTCTACAGACTCTCCTTCCTCGCGTGCGCGTGCGCGAGTAGTAATGAGTACGGTTAGTAGCAGTAGGATTACTATGCCTACAGCAATAGGCAAGGCGAATGATTCTGAACTATCTTCAGTCTCTTGTTTTACCTTTTCACAGTCTTTACATTCTTCGGATGAATCAATAAACACAATTGCAGAATAATTTACTTTGTTACCACTCCAATCTTCACAGTTGATATTCACAGTAATATTTCCATTCAATTCATTTGGTAGTAACCAAGAACTAGACCAAAATCCAGTCCCATCTAAATCAGTCACAGTGCTTTCTTCTTTCGAGTAAATCTCTTCTCCGTCCTGAAGATAGTCGATTCCACATTCAGCATCTATTCCATCTGCATCTTCCATTTCGAGTAATATATCTAACAAAGATGCGTGTGAAACATTCGCAGGGTGAGACACCTGAATTTGAGGCGGGGAGTGTAAGAATTCGAAATTCAGATAAGAAATCGAGGTAATCTCGTCGATATCTACGACTCTGATTCCTAGTGAACCCTCTCCTGGCACAAAGGATGAGTCGAGTTGTATTCTGAAATGGAATACTGAATTTTGCTCTGCAAGATCATTTCCACAATCGGTTGCAGACTGTGAAGGGGCTGCAACAATCCAACCGAACTGTTCTAGGCTAGCAGTTGCATCAATTACTTGTCTTGATGAGCGAATTCTGACTACGGCGTCTGCTGTCTGGCCGAACATTAGTTGTTGAATTTCTTCTCCATCTTGACATAGATCAATACTCAAAATTTCAGGTGGACTTAGAACGATTGGAGTGAGGTATTGGGCAGAATTACTTGCACCGTTTGCGCCTGTTATGTTTGCAGTTACAATCAAGTCGCCATTCTCAATAGTCTCCGTAGTAGAAAGAGGAACTAGGGCAATACCATTGTTGAATTCAACCGGAAGCGAATAAGATGCTTGTCCGGGCCACTTGATTGTCAGGTCACCATAGACTCCGTCGATAGAGTCATCATTGTCTGAAACTATGACCTTGATGAATTCATCACCGCCACCCAATACATTGACGACTTCGGAATCTGTACTATCAACAATCAATATCTCTGCTTCGGGAGCTAGGTCTGAAATCTGAATCGTCCTTCTGGTCATAAAGTCACCATTGTGGTCTCTCAATTCAATCTTGAAAGATTCCAGACTTGTCTCAGTTGGAAGTGTGAATGATGCAATGTAGCAATGTTGATCAGAGCTAGTTCCAGTAACATGAGTGAGTCCGTCAATTTGTCCTCGAGTTGACGAAAAGATTGGTGCTTGAGTTGCTAGGTCATGGTCCGTGTCGAGAACACATGCCTTGAGAGTCAGAACATGCCCACGCAGTACACCTGTNTTTGGGTAAGAAGTCAGAACTGAAGCGCCACCCCATTCGGGGTCATCCACTCCGGAAATGTGAACTCCAAACCAGAACGCTGGTGCATCACTGATTTGTGCAACTTCATAGGCTGTTGATATGGTTGAAATATTTGATTCGTCAGTTGTATTTGCCATAATGTCAAGCATACCTAATTCAACATCTGAGGGTAGGTCAATAGTTGTCCACCACAGATATCCATCTTGACTGCCAGTGCCTTTCCACGTCCATTCAGTACTATTGTTTCCGTTAGTTATTCGCCAAGCAATATCGGCCGTCTGAATNCCAGTATCGTCACTTGCTTCGATACTACAAACGAATCTATCTCCTCTGCTGTATTGAGATGAATCACAAAATATGNCCTCAATAACCGGTGCACTGTTAACCCANAGTGTATAGTCGAAAACATTGTTATCGGTATTTCTTTCAGGGTTTAGGATTGAAGTAGCCTCCCATCGGATTGCTAGATTATTCCAGCCTTCGCGAGAAGTATTCAACTGTAGTTTGATGATTTGTCTGCTGCCATTTTCAGAACCATTCGGCAACGCTAAGCTGTGGTTGACTAGGATCATGCTCCCNAATTTGTCAATGACTTTCAGATTTCCAATCGCAGTACCTGGGCCTACATTTTGAATTGCGATTTCAATTTCGAAATTCTGCCCCTTAGATACATTTTCAACAACTCTTACATCGATTATTTCGATATCATGCACAATGTCTGCATAAGGNCTCATTTTAGGNTCGCCAACAACAACTCCCATCCAACTAATCATCGTGTTTGCAGCAGCATATGACTCAGCAAGATTGAACCCACTCGCATATGATGAAAGAAGTACGCTAGGAGAAGATACAGCGGTTAGGTATGGCTCATACACATATCCCTTGATACCGCTAGCCCCGTCTTCAAGAATATCAGCTACCAAGGATTGTCCATATGTTGTTCCCCANTTAAATGAGCGAGCACCNGTGCTAACTGCAGTTTCTACAATCGATCCGTTTACCCAATTCATATGTGGTCGAATAACACGTAACACGGCAGAATCAACGAAAAGAGAACCTTCAGTTGATGTCGGAACAATGTCGAGTGATATACGGATTTTCAGCGAAGTAGCATCTTCATGTGGTCTAAATCGCATAGTAACCGAATTCCAAGATGTTGTGTAATCTTGTTTGGATGACTCATTGAAAGTAAGTTCAGACCCATTGGAATCGAATGAAGTAACTTGAATNTCATATTCTCCGAAAACATCCCCGNTTCTCTTCCCATGAGCGTATACTACCCATGCATGGTTTGTGAAATTGGATGGAATGTCATGAGTTGTTTCTAGATATGCAACATCTTGTCCATTTCCAGAATAGGCTGTACAATTGTTGATTATGTTCCTGTTCAAGACCGTGATTGAACTATTAGTCAGGGCAGTGTCCCAAATCATTAGATTGTCGATCATTCCCTCAAAGTGCGAGTTACCAGCTCTATTCACTCCTAATTTGTACAAATCAAAATTGTTTACAGAACCGTTAGGATAGTAATTCGAATTTACTAGAACTCCATCCATATATTGTCTNGTTTCTCCTGCTTCAAACACTGTTACTAGTAGACTCCACTTTTGTGGAATTACATCTCCAAAAGACTTGGTTTGATTATTATGTAATTTCCACTCTCCACCAGACATCATGTGTTGGAAGGATTGATTCGAACCTGCATTNTCATCAATAGCAAAGGTAGATGCATAATTCGGCTGGCTTGTGGTATTAGCCCAAACCCACTGACTGATTGTGAAATTTCCTAACCAATCGTCAACGTTGACTTTGGCATAGTCGTCAACTCCATCGAACCACAAACAGTTACCATCAATACAATTTTTCCAATTTGAAGAGTTCATCCCGTACAGCGTGAAATCGGTATCATTCGCAATGCTATCATTTGATTGAGAACCGCTACCTTCCTCAAAATCCCATCTGTGGATTAGATGGTCGGATTGTGGCACATAATCTCCAGAAACAAAGAATGCAGATGATGGAATTGTAGTCTTACTCACGTTCGGCCCTTCCCATGAAAATCTCAATCCATGCGGGCCACCTCCTTGGAAGAATTCGATTCTGAAGTCGTGAAATCCTTCACTTAGATTCACTGTAGAAGAGTACTCTCTCATTCCATGCATTCCATAGTTTTGAATTTCACTAACATCGTTAACCCAAAGCTCTGAGCCATCATCTGTGTTGAGGTAAAATGTCCAATTACCAGATTCTGGNACCTCGATTAGTCCGCTGAACCTTGCNCCCCAATTATGTTTGAAACGATCATCTAAACCGGGGTACGGGCTACCTGATGATGAATAAGCCAGATCACTTTCCAACCTGACATGATCAGGGACTCTATCGATAAGCGATGGCATAGAAGCAGCGCTGAAACTGATGCCCTCATTATCGAAATATTCTGAATAGATTCCAGGTAATAGATATCCGGACTCTTGGTCGCATTCGGAAGAAATAGTAGCTTCAAAGGCTCCACTGCCACCCTGCTTGGTGGAGTTCTGATATGACCAATTGAATTCATCACCAGCAGCAACTGTTGGCCCAGATAGATTCCAATGTCTTGACCCGCTAGGCCACGCAGAGTCTAGCGTGTCGAATCCACCATTAGCGAGGTAATTTTTNTTCCAATTTCCATCGTTGCTACCCCATGATGCATATCCAAGAACATTGGACATATTGGTCACAAACTCGGTCTCTTCATCGAAGTAAACGGGAAGGTTCAGTGTTCCATTGAGAGTACTATTTGCAACATACAAATCATCATTCCAAAATTTGTATCCTGTGTCGTTTCGATTGGTTGCTAAATCTAATACATGCGTACCTCTTGAACCATACGAATTATTCGCCTTTTCAATCAACTCAAGTGCGGTATCAACGGTATATCCGGTCAATCTTGTAACTAAGAAGAACCCATATTCGTCTCTAGTAAATTCTTTCATCTGCTTACCCGCAAGTGGGCCATAATCGTGGTCACTCCACCAGTCAGCACCGATATTGGAGTCATATGTTCCTCCTGCTAAAGCGATCTCTTGGTCGAATGAAGCCTTGTTATTTCCTCCATTGATTCGCAATGGTACCCCCTTTGTTGTGACTAGATAATTGATATCGGTGCCATTGTAGGTTGATAGCATTGCTTTGAAAGGGTCAAGGAAGTAAGTATTGAATTGATCTCGATTGATTGTTTCACCTGTGGGATTTGAGGAATTTTCGAACACGAAAACTCTGTCTGCACTGATATTTCTAGCTGTAACGAAAGCCCACCCAATCGTTCGACTGGCTTCGGATTTATTATTGATCAAAACAGCAACATCGCTGTAATCAACTGCTGTTGAAAGATTGAACCCATTAGGTACTGCTACAGTGTTGAGGGGCGTTTCATTCCAGATATCGTTTGCGATACTGAATCCTTCGAATACATTGGCCTCAACTTCTTTTTCCACGATTTCAGGATTGGGTAATTGAATCGTACTAATGACGAAAAGCGCGACTAAAAAAAGCGCTTTTCGAGCGGGTGACATATTACAGTGGGTGCGACGATTACTCAAAGTCACTTCGATTGATTGTACAGGTCAAAAATAGCCATTTTTCACTAATTTCGACAATGTGTATATGAAGGACGGCCCCCCCTGCTCAAAACATGGTCGAGTTATACATGGCGCGAACTTGTCGATGGGGAGTCGTTCGAGTCATTGGTGGAGACCTCCATTTACAAGAAGCCGATGTTGTAATCACTCCGGCAAATAATCGACTATCTGGAAGAGAGGGCATCGATGCACAAATCCACAAAGCAGCTGGTGATGAACTTCGCGAATTTTGCCGCGGAGTGAGCGTGGAACAAAGGAAGTTGAATCTACCTCCTTGCCCCGTCACAACAAATGTAGTCTCGAGTCCATACAACCTCAAGGAACGTTTCAAGCATATCATTCACGTAGTTAGCCCTGATTGCCGCAGACCGAATCAAGACGAGTCGAGAAGAGATTTGCTTCCACAAACATACCATCACTTATTTGACACTCTCAAAGGTATGAAAGGCATCAAAGTAGTAATGGCTCCGCCTTTATCGATGGGAGTATTTGCTTATCCTCACCGTGAAGGCGCACGCCTAACGCTTGAGACTTTACTTGGTATCATGGACGGCGATGAAGATCCAGGAGTCAAAGAGTACAATATCGTAGTTAAGGAAAAGAATTTCATCAAAAATATGCGTACTGTATATCGAGAATCCAATGACTTACTCCCGGGAACTGATACCACAATGGTATGAGGTGATTAGATGGTCGATCTGCCAAATTTGGTGGCTTCGGCAATCGAGAATGACCGCTCTAAATTTTCTGCAGCGGTGTTACTTTCAAACAATTCGCGAACAGTCAAGCGAATAAGAGAGGTTCTTCCTAAAAAAATGAGACTCGTAACCCTTACTTCATCTTCTAAAGTTGGTGATAATCTCAAAGAATTAGATTATGAAGTAGAAATCCTCGAAGATTCATTATCCTCTCAAGGGTTATCGGTTTTGAATAGTCTTCATGATATTATTCTGCAAGGTCTTGGTGAGGGACGATTCAAATCAAGTGATAGGATTCTAGCAATATTGGGCGAACCAATGGATGGAGTTATTGTGATTGAGGCTAGCACTTTAGCATCAAACAANCTAGCCATTATGGCAAATGANCATGATATTGACATTGAAGTNCTTGCTAAATTAATGGAATTAGCGAGNCATATTGGGGGACGTGGCCGTGANGGCCATGCAGTTGGTGCACTATTTGCGATTGGCTCAGTNCCTAAGCTTAGAAGGTATACAACAGCATTAGTCCTCAATCCATTCAAGGGACATTCCGATGCTAAGAAGAGTGTATCGGTTCAAAATAATCACGAGACATTAGCAGAATTCGCTTGGCTAGACGGGGCTATTTTATTCAATTCAAAAGGTATAGCAAGCGATGCAGGAAGATATGTTCAAGTCCCGGCGGGAATCAATCCGAAACCTGGAGAGGGAGGAAGGCACCTCGCAGCTAGAGCGATAAGTCAGTTGGCAGATTCAATTGCAATTTGCGTATCATCTAGCGGAGTTATCACTCTGTATACTAAAGGAAGAGAAAGATATCGCGTCAGGCTCTCTTGATTGCATCTTCCATAGATAATTCGCCACAAGCAACTAATCTGGCTAATTCAGTGGAGATAGTTAGGTTGCCTGAACTCATTATTCTAGACTGCCTTTGGATTTCTCTTAGGTCCCCATCAGTGGGATTCAATTCCCTAATGTCATGGACTCTATCGCCTCCATTTAACGCAATTCTNGTCGCAGCGTGCAAGTGAGTTTTGATTCGAGAACCTTGACTGGTCCGATACTCATTCACTTGCAAAGTTTCTATGCCTCTTAGAATCAATTGATTGATGATCCTGTCNCGAATAAGTGGNGCGCCATCACCGACTTTGACACACATTCTCTTGTGCTCTACTGCTGAAGAGAGCCCGATGATATGGTCTGCAACACTGTCGATTGCCTCGAGTTGAGCGCTACCAACAACAACTCCATCTGCTAGCCAAGCGATTCCGGGCCTAGGTCCAGGNTCGACTCCGAAAACTAGCTGTACAGCNGAATCTAGACCTCTAGATGCCTGAATCGCTCTTTCAACAGAAATTTCCAATGATTCTTCAGTTGCAGGGATCTCGCCACCTTCGACTTCTTCTGGCGAAGTTAACAATATTCCATCCCATTTTTCACCAGATGCTAACATTACGAATTCACATTTCCTTCTCTTCAACTCTCGCATCAAATGAAATGAAAGTCGGAAATCATCCGTCCTGACCGCGATTCNGCGCACGTGCTGCGTAGGGCGAATCACGCTTCAATATGACGCGTAAACAGCGATATCATCAAAAGCACTTGACATCGATTCACTATTGTGGCAGGACAGTATGAGAGAGAACTTCGAGCAGTTCTCGCAGGTATACCAAAAGGAGTAGATGCAGTTACTAGGTCATGTGACCCTGTTGCTAAAGCAAGGGCTAGGCAAGTATTGGAAAGGCCGTTCTTAGTAGTTAGAGCAGCAGGTTCTGGAATGGAAGGCAGTGGCGATTTACTTGCTTTGAGGGGCGACCTTTGTTTTCCTATCGAAGTAAAGACATCCAAGAAGTCTAAGCTATACTTGTCAGGAAGGACATGGGATCAGTATCAAGCGATGATTTACGAAGGGAAACGGTGTGAACTAATGCCCCTGTACGCTTACAGATTGAAAGGCGTTAGAGGGGATTCATGGCGTATTTTCAGGGTAGAAGTTGGGCGCTTGAGTGGNAGACTAGGGATGCTGACTAGAAGGATCCCAGCTCTACCATTGACACGAAACGGCAAACCATTCCTAGATTGGGAAAAGGGAATGCCCCTGCACAAATTCTTAGCATTGGTTTGCAGAAGAGAATCTAGTTCTTCTTTGGAGTCTTTGGATAAGAGGATAAAAGCAGTAGATTTGAGCACAGTAGAAGAATCAGAACCTTCGCAATTACGCATCACAGATATGGTGCGCCGATGAGAAGAACTAGGACAACCAACAACAGCAACGAAGACAGNGAAGATGCCTTTCTTGTGAAGTGTTCAACCCACAGTGGATGCAATTTGTACAAACCAGTTTTCTTTCCTAAGTTTCGAATTCCAGTCATTATTCCATGAACCATGTCCTTGAACAAGTGGCCTCCATCGAAAGGAATCATTGGGAACAAATTGGTAAATCCAAGTAAAATGTTGACCCAGATTAACCAAAATAGTAGATTGATCAAGAATAACAAACCGCTCAGGCCAATCGTTGATGCAAGCCAGCCATCGCCGGAATCAAGCATTTCTTCTTGAGCAGGGTGGATAGCAACCCCTTGGTATTCGAATGGTGTAATCAGAATTTGTCCTACATTAATTGGAACACTGATTAGATAACCTACTGCACTGGTTTCAAAATCTGGGTGTGCCCATCCTGCTAGACGGTCGACACCTGCAGTTCCTCCAGCAAGATTTTGAACGCCTAAGAAAGCATCACCTTGCTCGATATCCATTGATTCAAGGAGTTCTTTGTCGTATCCTAAATCGATGTAGTAATCATATTTGTCAGTAAGATTAACCATCAGAGTTTCCGTGGTTCCATTTCCATACCGTACCACTTCCATGGGCACGATTTGTCCCGCGGACAAGCCATCCATCACATTAGCGAAATCGTTTGAATCACGAATCTCAGTTCCGTTAATCGCAGTGATTACATCCCATGCTTCCAATCCGGCTTCGTCAGCCCCTGAATCAACGATGATCTGGCTGGAGTGAACGCCAGGGTCTGCCGCTGAAAATTGGCCTGCTACTTGTCCTAGTAAAACGATTAGAATAAATGCAGCGAAGATATTTGTTGCCGGTCCAGCAGCGAACATCCTCTGTCTTTCTCGCCTTGGAGAATTGACAATTTCATTGTATTCTGGTTCAGCAAAAGCTCCTAAAGGCAGTGGTCCGGCCATAAGTAGTCCGAAATTGCGTACACGCATACCATGTGCTCTTGCTTGAATTCCATGACCGAATTCATGTATTACTAGACACACTACAAATGCGATAACTCCCCAACCAAGAGGAATAATTGGACTCAATCCAGGTATTGCTACCAATTCAGATACAGGCCTTGCCTCCTGCTGATTGCCCATCATTATTAGAGAAACAATTGCTAGAATTATACCAATAGATACAACAAACATTGCGCCCCAACAAACCCACAGAGACAATTCTCCGTATGCTCGCCAAAATTTACGGGGTTTGGAGACTATCTCGAGAGAATTCTTTCCCTTAGATGTACGAACCATCAAGACCATTCCGAAGAATATTCGAGATGCATTCCACTCATCCAGCTTACCGCTATTTTCCCAATATCTTAGCAAAAGATACCATGCTAGTACAAGCAGGAAGACCTCCGTCCACCCGAATTGAACCGACAGGAAACCACTTGCCATGTGCCTTCCACTCGGGCCTTACACTTCAATCCGATGTCGAGTAGTTCTTGAAGGGCGCCCGCTTGGCATCAACATGGACGCAGTAGGGCATGAATTGAAATCATGGATTGCTGAGGCACTCGGGGAGGAGCCTGTGGAAATTTCAGTGTGGGCTCAAGAGGATGATTTCGTTCAATTATTGCTCCGACTTTCCGATAGAGTCGCAATCATGGATTTGTCCACAGAAGGCGGAGAAATCGTCGAAGAAGATTCACTCATAATCCGCCAAAATCAATGGCAACAGCCGAACTCAATTCAAACTCGAAGGATGCCAGATGGCTTCGTTAAGATTAGACACAGGTCCAATGATATTCTATTGGCGCCAAGGGTGCAATCGCCGGACTGGGCTTCAAATTTGTTAGAAAACTGGCTAAAGGAAATGCGTGGAGAATTACGTGTGCCCAAGACTAGACAACAGAGATTGTCAAGCTTAAAGAGAACTAGAGACCGGGTTGAGAAATTATTAGATCAAGCTAATCTTTCCGACATTAACGATGAAGTTAGATACGTTGAATTCAGATTGGATAGCGCAGATTACAAACTGGCTGGAAACCAACTCAATTACTCTTCTTCAGAAGAATAAATCATTGCAATAGCGTTCTCGCGCTCTGCCTCGAACGCTTCGGGTGAATTACGTAGAATTCTGTTGACTACAGGTTCAATAATCACTGGGGCCGCTAGAACAGTTCCTACAAATAAAATCAAGAATACAAATGATAGTCCTGGAACTTGACTCACTCCGGGTGAATCACCACCACTAACCATCAATTTGACAGTACCTAGCCATGGGATTTCTGCTCCAGAGATGCCAATTACCCAATCTTGTTGAACAGGCCTAATCATTCCACTGTGTATTGAAGAAAGCCCTTGAGCAAACTCAAACACGCCTTGGTCATCATTACAGTCGTTGTTATCTCCTAATGTGATATAACCCGGGTTCATAGGTGTATAATTCTCAACACTAAACCATTCTGAGCCATGCTGTGCAGCCACGCCACCACAAGCATATTTCCCTGTATTTACTCCATCGAATATCAGATTGATTTTCTGGACATTTACCTGATCTGAACCTGGAACAGACCAAGATGTGATACAAACACCTTTCCAGAATATGCCTTCTTCACAATCTCCTTGATTATCTGCAGGCAATGATTGGCCGATTACAATTTCAAACAGGGCCCTATGGATGATTGGCGTACTATCGCTTTCCCCATTACGTTCGTAGATGATTACGTCACCTTCCATCCCTAGAGATTCATAGCCATAGTAGTCTGATGCTGGATGAGTTGCTTCTGCGAAAGTAATGATTCGATTATCTTCTGGTGCATGTACAAGAATCAAATCTCCGGCATCTATGGTGCCGATTTCACCACTCGAATCATGTTGCATTGAGTTCGACTCAACCACTACTAAAGGAGGCATTGAGCCGGTATGTGCCCACATAGCTAGCACTAGTAGCGTAATCATNCCCACCGCTAAAACGAGTTCGCGGACGAGAGTGCGCATCGGATTATACTCGCCCATTACAACTACCCAGTAGTCAGCGCTTCTTCAATCCCTTCTCTTGAAGGAATGCATTCCATGCTTCTTGATGACCGCCGCCTAAAATGCGTGCTGCTTCATCACCTTCAGGCTTCATCTTTCTCATCTCTGAAGTAGACTTGAGTGCCTTTATTGTATCCAGTGTCTTGACTCTAGCACTCAAATTNATGAATGCAGGNGCNGATACTGCAAGTCCAATTCCACCAATTACGATTAGAACGATTGCCAAACCGGTATATTCTGCAAAGTCTGCGTTGTCTTGTAAGAACATCAATTGTGCTGCTGACATGACGGTCAGTAAAGCGAATGCAAATGTAGCTGTACCTGAAATTCTGAGTTGATTCCCGTGCTGGTTTTCCCACCATCCCATATGTCTCACCTGTTTGGCGAAAGTCGGGCTTCTTATTCGATTTTTGCTATTTTGCGAAAGTGACTTGACGGAGTATAGTTGAAATGGGATGTAAACGCGTGGGCCGAAGGCCCACAGGGCGAAAAGGCGGGTTAAGCATGAAAAAATCACTGTTCTTGACTACAATTTTCGTAATATCTGTCCTATCTCCAATGGCGTTAGCAGATGTTACTGAGACCCAATTCCAAGATGGTTCCACATCTTACACACACACTTTCTCCGGGACAGGAGATGGTTTCGCNGGAAACCTAACTTTCCCTTACGGCGCAGAGGTGTCCTCAGCAACTTTTGACATTGCAGGACAACCTTCCTCAACGTCATGGGGTAACATGACTACAAACTCTGATTTCGGCGGTGCTGGTTCTAATCAATGGGTGGGAACTCCACCGGGATTTGCATATGGTTCTCGTTCCAATCTTGATGTCGGTAACGACCAGGTTCAGTTGGTAGGTAATCCTACAAACAATGTCAATGGAATGGACCGCTCCACTGAAGCNACATCAACTGGTACAATCAACAATACTGGAGGATTTGCTGCAAACGGCGATCAAGGATTTATTGGCTCCACTAAATCCCTCTCTTCATTCTCTCTCACCTCTTCAACATCCAACTATCGTGGATTTGTTATCGCTGATGGAGATGAATACGTCTCAGCNACCTATTCATCAACTTCTGTATACACTACTCCTATCCTCAAGAGGTACAACTCTACAACAGGTGCATACATTTGGACCTCAAATGTATCCTCGGGAAGTTGTTCATACACAACCCCGTTGTATTCTACTTATGATGCCACTAGTGACTCAAATGGCAATGTCTGGACCGTATCATACAGNTATCGAATTCTGGTCAAGTGGTCCGTTTCAACCAATGGCGATTGGACTTGTCAAGGAACCTATTCTTATTCAGGAAGTTACTACCCAATGGGTGTAGATATCGATGAAGACACCGGAAGAATGTTCCTTTTGATGTATGAAGCGATGTATCCAAATTACAACAGATACCTGTACGAAGTTAATCCAAGCAACCCGACTACAGTTAATGGAAGCTGGCTATTAGGCTCTAGAGATCAACTNGGCTCTTCAAGTACTCAACCGAGTGGTCTGATAGTAGACCTTCCAAAGATTGTAACAAACGAATATTACCGGACCGAAGGTTATCACAACCATTTCACAATGAATGGAATTTTCATTGAAGGAATGGGCAAGATCAAGATTTCAGGAGGCGGCCATTATGGAATGGACCAATTGGGCGACAATACATTCGGGTTCCAATGCCATTACAGTTCATACTGTTCTTCAACACTGAATAAAATTCAACGCCAAGGTACTGGTGCAATTTACGATCATAGAACTGTTTCCAGTTCTTCATCTGTCGTTACAAGCACGACCACTTCCTTGTCCAGACAAATTACTGAAATCACAGTTTCAGCATTGGTTGGATACATTCCTGCTAACACGAGCATAAGGTTACAGGTTTCAAATGATGGCGGCACAACCTGGCTCAGTGGAATTTACAATCAGAAGTTAACGTTCACAACCCCGGGTTCTAGCATTGTTTGGAAGGCTTATCTCAATGGAACATCTAGTGAGACTCCCGTTTTGGATTTCGTATCTTTGACCTATTCAACCAGTTACCAAACCAGTGGCTACTTCCAGATACGTTCCAACTACTATTCTGGAAATGCGCCTGTTGCAATTACAGCATGGTGGAATGCAACAACTCCTTCTGGAACAGGGTTGCAAGTTGAATTCCAAGATACATCGACCAAGATTTTTGCGTTTAGTGGTGACTCAAAGACCATTTCAATGACTAGTGGATACATCTACATCTATGTCAGATTCACTTCTACTGGAACAAATACGCCGACTCTCGACGACCTGCAAATCGCACTACATACCAATGCTCCAGAACAGGTTGGAATCGACATAGGAGGCGACGGCAGCAATGAATGGACAAGTCAAGGAGTGCTGCTAGGAACAACTACTCGAGGAGGTACAACCTTCGTTAAAGCATTCAACGATCTGATTCCAGACACAGGAGCGGGTAATGTAGTAATCCCGGTACATGTTAGTTCACAGACTGCAGGGATCGTTGTTCTGGAAAGATTTAGTGTAACTTACTCAATTAACACCGTTAATTTGGATATCAGCATTCCAGACGGAGAGATTCTACATGAAAGAAATGAACCATATGAGGTCGTAACACGACATATTGTCGGCGATGGAGCAAATAACTACATCCAGTCTGCATCATTGTCTTTCGTGGCTTCGCCTGCCTCTAGTGCACCTACATTGGAATGGCAAGACGGCGATATTTTCCCGTCTCCTAATGACCCTGATGACTGGGTTGAAATCGACCAATCATCATGGTCTTACCTGAACAATGGAATTTTGGAAATCCATTGGCTATTCTATGTGACCTCTAATTTCCCCGACCAAGAGAATGTCCGATTTGTGACCAGTTGTATTGATACAACCGGTAGTGCAGGATTCTCTCCAACGCCATTATCTAGCGATACAGGTTTGAGAGTGAATAACTCATTCGGATTAGGTTGGTTGAATGTAAGAGATAATGACGGCGAGGTAATCTCTACAGATGTAGAAGATGGAAGCTGGGTTGCAGCAGGNGACACATTGCATTTCCAAGGAGCAATGTGGTTCGCAGATTCAACGGATGCACCTAAGGACAACGCTTTCGATGTTAGAATCGCTCAGAATGGTTTCGTACATGCAGATTGGAGAGATACTTCGAACGTGAATGGTTCTTTCTTTATCTCCATCGAAATGCCGGAAATCGATGTAGAAAGTGGACTGACCTATGAAATCCAGACTTACAATGAAAGGGATGCAACCAAGGTTCTCAACTCTAATTCTGATTGGTTTAGAACCTACAAGGTAGACGCAACCCATCCTGAGGCGTTAATGACATCTCCTGAAGATGATGCTTACGAAGCAGCAGACGAAGGCCAAAAAATCAGCATTGCAGTATCCGATTCAGTTGGCGACCCAACAGAACTTGTTCTAAATTACTGGGTTGAAGCAGACCATGATCTGAACCGAAACGGTGAAGCAGATCCAAGTGAATATGCTCACAAGATTGTTACAAATCAAACCGAGGCAGACTACAAAGTGTTCACCGCTACCATCGACCACTCTAGAAATCCTAACATGGGTCGTGTTTCCTATTATTGGGATGGCGGAGATAGAGCAGGTAATCCTCTACATTACTCCACAATTATCGATGACCAAACTTACACTTGGGAAAGCGGACCAGGGTTTGAAACAGATGATGCGACCTTCAGGACAAGAAAGGACTCATCAGCCATATTCACTGGTCTTGACTGGGCTGGGCACAATGATGGTGCACCAATTTTCGCCGGTAAAGAACAAACAATTTCTCTAGGGTTGATTGATGCGAATACAGCTATTGATTTCGAATTCATCGATTTAGTGTTTGACTTTGAAGGACCTGATAGCGAAGTAGACCAGCAAAGAATCTCCTACTATGGAGTAAGTGATATGTTTGCAAGTAATTCGGAGTACATTACATTGGCATCATCATCTAACATGGTACAAACCACAAATGAATCTGGAATGCCTTTGATTCTAATCGACTTTGATTTCACAGTTGGCTGGGATTGGCCTGACGAGGATGTCTCTGATTTATCTCTTGAATACAAAGAGAGAGGATCTGAATTCCCAACTCGTCATATCATCTCTGAACATACATTCACTGTAGAGAATGACCTGGTACTCGATGCAGCATCCTTCTTGGTNGAGGATATCAGCGAGCCGCGAACTGGAATTGTGGCCGATGGAAGCAGAGTAAGGTTTGATGACCGCTTAGAATTTACAGGAAAGGTTGTCTATGAAGGCAGCAATGTTCCTGCTCCAAACGATGCATCAATTGTTATCGAAGTATTTGATGGAGAGAGCATTTGGTCCGATGGTTCAATTTCTGATGATGGAGAGTATTCCGTTGAAGTCCCATTATCTCATGCGGAGACTTTGAAATCCTCACCAACCCGAACATGCCTAATCTCGATTGGCGGAATTCCAGGGTCTGGCGAAGATATGACCGGCCAAACAGTCTCAACCACTCTAAGGGTCGTTGTAGATGACACTGCTCCAAGAGTGGTTAGTAGAACTACGCCACTGAATGTAATTGATATCTCAACGGATACCGATTTGACCAGAGTTCCGGTCGAGTTCCACGGAACAGAAGATGCTGATTTGACAGGTTCAGAGCAAATNGTTCACTGGGTTATGCGTGATTCTAGCCGTACTCTAACACTAGGTGCAGGCCAGTCCAAGCTAGGTATGCAACAAGATGAACAGAGTGTAATTTGGACCGGTACGGTTGATTTGACAGATGGAGGCAGAATCACATTAAGAGAAGGGGATTGGGTAGGATTCTATCTAACTGGATATGATTCTGCAGGAAATGAATTCCCCGTTGTGTCAAATTCTGAGGCTAGCCCAATTGCTGAAGTTGCAGCCGATGATACAGACTTTGAGAGACAATGGGTCCGCTTAGGTGCCATTGGAGCACAATTGAAGATTGGTTCCATGGAGCTATCCGATGACCACGTCGCTCCNGGACAAGAAATTGAGATTACAGCCTATGTTCTGAATGTAGGCGGAGAAGAGAATGCAGGGTTCAGAGTTGCATTCTATGCAGGAGACTCTCTTGTTCCTTTCGATACAGTATCATTGAACAGAATTGATGCAAATCAGGAGATTCCGGTTTCAGTTAAATGGGAAGCAAGAGAAGGAATCGACCGGATTCGAGTAGAAGTTGATCCTGACGATTTAATCGTTGAAGTTAACGATGATGATAATTCTGCAGAACACAAGGTCGAGATTGTCTATGTCTCTTACATGGGATGGTTTGATTCAATACGTGAGCAACCTTTGATTTGGCTGTTTTCGATTTTGTCGATANTCGTTCTAGTTGCCATCGGAATAACCGCTAACAGAACGGCGATTAACCACGGTGAAGATTCCATCTACGAAGAAGAATGGGAAGAAGAAGACGACTGGGAAGAAGATGAAGANGAAGAGGATGACGACGACGATTACGATGATGATTATTGAGATTCAAATCGTTGCCCTCTTGAACCAGTGACTTCGCCCAGTAAACATGGCCGAGGGTGTATTCTCCAAACTCGACATGAGTCTTCAGAAGGCTCTTGAAGAGAGGAAGTGGTCCCCAACTCCTGTTCAAGAGGTAACTCAAGACGAAATTTCATCCGGCGCAGACCGATTGGTCATTGCTCCAACCGGTTCAGGTAAGACAATGGCCGCAATGCTTCCGCTGCTTGATAGATGTCTGAAACAAAACTGGCAAGGCATGTCAATCCTCTACATCACGCCACTACGAGCACTAAATCGAGACGTAGATCGGCGTTTGGATGAAATTACTTCTGCAGTAGGCCTGCGATTAGGTCTTAGGCATGGAGATACAACTCAATCGGAGAGGACTAAACAGGTTAGGAATCCACCAAATGTGATGATTACAACTCCCGAAACTTTCCAACTGATGTTTACTGGTTCTAAACTTAGAGAATTGCTCAAAAGTGTTCAAGCTGTTGTAATAGATGAGGTTCATGAAATGGCAGATGGTGAAAGGGGATGGCAACTCTCAATCGGGCTTTCAAGACTGGAATTGTTTATTGGAAGAAGAGTTCAGAAGATTGGCCTTTCAGCAACTGTAGGAAATCCTATCCAAGTTGCGAAGTGGTTGTCGAATGATGCTGAAGCGATTAATGCGGTAGCGCCACGTTCAACAGAACTATCAGTCGACGCGATAATCCAACTCCCTGAAGATGAAATAGGGTCATTAGAATTGGCAATCTCACCAAGAGCACATGCAACACTGAGGGGACTTGCTGACATTATCTCTAAGAATAATCCTTGTTTGATTTTCGTTAATTCTAGGAATAGTGCCGAAACAGTATCGCAACGTTTGACAGCAATTGCACCGGACCTATTGATCGGTGTACATCACGGTTCTTTAGCGAAGGAAACTAGGACACAGATGGAGAATGATCTCCGGGAAGGAAATTTGCAAGGTCTAGTTTGTACTTCTAGTTTAGAATTAGGAATAGACGTAGGCAGTGTAAACCACATAGTACAGATTCGTTCACCTCGTTCAGTGGATAGAATGCTGCAAAGGGTTGGTCGTGCAGACCATCGTCTAGGTGGAGTGGGCAGAGGTCATCTTTTGTCATGGGAGAGTGACGACCTTTTTGAGTCAGCAGTCATAGCTCGTAAAGCAATTGCTGGAGAAATTGAAGCGGTTGAATGGAGAGATCGCCCCCTTTCGGTTGCAGCCAATCAGATTGTGATGATGATTCATAGTCACGGCGCTCTTCCAATAGATGTGGTGTCACAAGCGATTTCTGGNGCATGCCAATTCGAAGGCTGGTCTCGAGAAGATACGATTTCTATCGGTAACATTCTTGCTGATAGATGGGTCATAAGATGCGTAGAAGATCCAACTACTGTTCCTTGGTATCGCTGGCCACACGATGTGTGGAAGGAACTCCAAGCCCATCATAAGANATCCCTACCTGAACAACCTAAGCTTGCTTATGATGAAGAACCAAGTGAGGATTTAGCAAAACTGTCTTTCGATTTGCCACCAAGGTTCGCTAAAGGATGGCTAAGTCGTTCAGGCAGAACTAGAGAATGGGTTAGCAGACATCTTTCGATGATTCCAGATAAGCAATCATACAGGGTCAGAGATGCTGTAACTCGCAAACAGTTAGGAAACGTAGACGAAGCATTCGTTCTGTCTTTGAATGATGGCGGTGAAGACCAAGATGGGACAAAGAGAAGATTCGTCATGGCAGGTAGAACTTGGATTGTTGTAGATGCTGATCCCGAACAAAATGAATTGCTAGTAGCTCCAGTTTCAGACCAGGGACATGCTCCGCAGTGGGTCGGAGAATTGCCACCAACACCTGCTGAAGTATCAAGGGAAGCAGGGCGTTTACGTCGCTTGTTTGCTATCGACTTGGGATTGATGGTAGATGATGAAGTGGATACGATNGACCCTGCAGAATTACTCAAAGGGGACTCTAACTTGGATGACTACCCTCTAAATGGGGAAGCAAAAGGGATTCTTGCAGATATTGTAACGACTCATTTTGATTCAGCAGGTATGATTCCTAGCGAGCGTTTGATCACAATCGAAGATAGAGACGAAGCACTGGTAATCAATTCCTGTCAAGGCAACCGAATCAATGAGGCTCTAGGCCATTACCTGTTAGCAATGGCAAGTACCCGTTCTGGGAAGTGGGGTAGATTGATCGTTGAGCCATCTCGGATTTCACTTCAGGTAGGAGGAGTTACCCCTGGGGAAATTATCGAGTGGTTGCGAGATACTCCTCCAGAAGCATTGGAAGGCGTCTTGTCAGTGACTCTGCCCAACTCGAGAGAGGTCCGGTGGAGATTTGCGCAAATTGCCAAAATTTTTGGAATTTTAAGACACGGCGTAGATCCAAGAAAAATCAACATCCATGCACTTTTGAAAAAATACCGAGGAACTCCAGTTCTCGATGAAGTCCTGTCAAAACTATTCCATGAGCGAATGGATGTGAATGGTGCGAGCGATATTATGCGGGCAATTCAATCTGGGTTGATTGGATTGGAAGTGACTGCCATGGGNCCTTTAGGAATCTCCAGTCGCTCAGAAAAAGACCTACTTCTACCTAATTTCGATAATCAGCAAGTTCGTGCTCGGCTTGAGGGNAGGTTGATGAATGAGCGAGCAGTATTATGTTGCTTGAAATGCCAGTCAATACGAAGGTTCAGAGTGGCACGATATCCTGAAATTTCAGATTCTAAAAATTGCTTGAGATGTGGTGGGCAGATGTTAGCATGCGCTCGTGAAGGATTAGAAAAGCAGTTGATTGATTGGGTAAAATCAGACGATGAAAAGACACGAGACCGTATGATGAAGAANGCCCAAGCCGTTGCAAATAGAGGGATGGATGCCATACTTGCATTAATGGGCCGAGGAATTGGAGAAGCAACTTGTCAAAGATTGATGAGAAAGGTACAACGTGGAGATAAAGAAGCCCTGCTAGAAGCAATTCATATTGCTGAAATAGAGTATGCTAGGACGCGTAGATTCTGGGGCTAATCAGTATCAAGTTCCATCAGATTTACTCTTTCCACTGCTTCAACAACATCTCCTTCTTCCCACCAATCTACCGCGATGAAGGTAGGTCGCTTTCCATGAAGGTCAATACATTCGATCGCACGTTCAACCATGAAGTCAACATCATTTGCTTCACCAGCACGATTTGGATCTGACAATCCTGCTTGGTTTTTCAACCAATTATTCATGTGGAATACAGGCTGGTTGACATCTCCTCTCAATTTTTCACAATCCATTGAAGAGGTATCATCATCAGCGTAATTTGTNGTCCAACTATGGGTCAGGAAATCATGGAAGTAAGGATGGCTAGAATCGCTAGACTGCTCCCAAAACACAACAAGGCGCTTTTCCATGTTTATCATTTCAATTAGTGTAGGCCACTCAGAATTCATTTCGTGAATGTACATCATCTCTGACAACCCTACATCATCGAAAATATCTTTCAAATGATCTGGTTCTACATAATTTTCAATCAAAAGAGTGACTATATCTCTGTCCTCACTATTCATTTCAGATTCTAGTTGACTTAACCAGTTCCAAGGGTCGACTGCTCCATAAGTACATGGGCTAAACCCTCTATCTGAATCACCATGGCAGAATCGCACATTTGATGCGCTTTGGTCTGCGGTTGTTAGGTAATGAGTGTCTAGCATAAAGGCCCTCATTCCAGCGTTCCACTGAGCTTGGAAACCGGTCCTGTGATTACTTGCAGGATAGTAGATGTTATCTTCATGGGTAGAGTATGAATTGTGCGTTTCAGGGAATGTGACTTTGTCATAGGTTCTGTGGCACAAGATAACAAGGCCGTTACAAGGGATCGTTTCCATGTATTCGCATGAACCATCATCTTGCGTGGCATTGGAATCATAATTCATTGCATCCTCATCAGTACAACCCAGAACAGGTTCGGGTTCAGGCTCGGGTTCAGGCTCGGGTTCAGGTTCGTCATATTCACAAGAACCATCATCTTCGTCTGCGTTATCATTGTAATTTTCTGCACCAGGGTCAGTACAACCAAGAGTAGGTTCGGCTGTATTGCCCTTTTCATCGTCAAAATATGTGCAACCAGGCGATAGCAGTAGAATCAAGGACACTAGTATGACATGTCCTCGCATGAAATTAAACTAGCAAACTTTCCATTTGAACGCACCGGTTTAGCGATTGACAAACCAACGAGTTGTCGCTATATTTTCCGAATTACAACTCCAGATTCATTGAACATTTCTGACGAGATCTTGAAATCTTCAGACCATCTTTCAGGAATTTCTATTTCATCATAGTAAATCACTTCGCTTATTCCTGCCTGAATAAGAGATCTTGCACAACGCGAGCAAGGGGGCCAAGTCACATATGCTGAACTGCCCTTTAGTGACACTCCAATTCTTGCAGCATGCATGATTGCATTCTCTTCGGCATGACAGATTAAGGGATACTTCAAATCTCGATTATTCAGTCGTTCCTCATCATCATTAATCCCTCTTGGGAATCCATTGAATCCAGTAGAGCGAATCTCACGATCTTCTCCGACAATTACACATCCTACTTTTGTTGACGGGTCTTTGCTCCATTGAGCAATATGGTTGGCTAATTCGATAAAACGGTGGTCCCATTTGTTGCTCATGTCCTCGCCCCTAAGCATCTGAGTAGTTTCACATTCAAGAAAGTATGTCGGCATTTAATCCGAGGTAAGAAAGAATATTTCCACACAAGTAGAGAGAACCTGTGACAACAATCAAATCATTATCTTCAGTAAATGCTTGTATTGCCTTTTCAGGATTTTCGATATGCTGCACTCCTTTAATCGGCTCTTTTATACCGGGATATCGTCCATTTTGAGGCTCTGTTGTGATTATCTCTTGCGGGGGAAACATCTTGATCAATCCAATAATTGGCGCAAGGAATTCATTCATGTCTTGTTGTGGAGATGTCCCCAGAAGTAGTGACCATTTTTCGGGCAGTATTGCAGCAATCTCTGGGATTACTCTTCGCATCCCACTTGGGTTATGGGCTGCTTCTAGGAGGTAGTTTTGTTCACCTTCGATATATTGCATTCTCGCAGGCCATGAGATAGGTCTACGTACAAATGGATAGCCTATCATTGCACATAGCATTTCAGCTAAATCTGCTGCTTCATCCATAAATGTAGAAGGCTCTGGTGAATAGAATCTAGCACTAATTGCCTCCTCTCGCATAGCATTGCGAACTCGAGCATTTCCGGGGTCACGAATTAGCATAGGGATTCCTGGTCTCCATATAGCGGCCTTCTCTCTAGCGACCTTTTCGATAGTATCTCCTAAGATTTCGCTATGCTCTAAGCTGACTGAAGTTACTAGGCAGGCAACTACTTCTGCAGACCTTGTTGCATCTAGGCGGCCGCCTAGGCCGGTCTCTAGCACCATTATCGATACTCCTGCATCCCTACAAGCAACCAGTGAGGTAAGGTAAGTAATCTCAAAAAATGTAAGCTCACATTTTAGTTCTTTAACTTGCTTTAGTGCGTCATCAAACTCTTGCTCTGATATCGCTTTTCCATCGACTCGAACCCGTTCTTCAATACTCACCAAATGCGGTGAAGAAAACAATCCAACATGATAACCTGCTCTAACTAGTCCTGCGACAAGTTGAGCACACGCGCTACCTTTGCCATTCGAGCCAGCAACATGGATACAATCCATTTTCTTATCAGGGCGGCCAAGGGCTTCCAGTGCAGCATTCACCCTCGATAAACCAAGAGACATTCCCTTGGATTTTGAGGCGTGTAACCACTCTCGAACACTATTCCCGCTCATTGGCCCCGTAGGGGCCAGACCATCCAATGATTAGAAAACCACCCTCACTCTCGGTGTAAAGCATGGGAGAGTCTTCATCTACTGACCATGTCAAACGCGTCGAGCGCGAATTGGCCAAAGAAGACAGCCTTCTTTCCAACATGATTGAGCAAGCTCCAGGCATGATTGGAATGGCTTTCATGTTCGTGATTACAATATTCATTGGAATCTGGTTGCAGCCATGGTTTGATGCTGCAGGATTGCAGGCATTTGGCGAATCAGGATCTCGCGAAGTTCGATGGATTGCGCTAGAATTAGTTGCAATATTTGCATTTACTTTCATGATTCTTTGGTTAGCAAAGAATCATCTGCAACATTTCATCAAATACGGTATCTTGTTTGTTCTGTTCCTCGCACTTTGCTACACTACAGTGCCTGGAGCACACATACTATTGGTGCCTGATGTAGAAACTGAGGCCTTTGTTTTCACAGATTCTGAAGATGTAGAAGAGAATCTTTTCGCTGTGAATAGTGATGGTTCGATAATCACTCACAAGGTAATTTATGGCGACAATGTATCAGAAAATTCCTTTATCGTATCTAAGAGAACGGCCAATGCTTCGCTTGGATGGGCTATTGAATTAGATTCGTATCCAGGGGTGCCAGACCAGTTTTCAGTGATCGAGGGAGATTACGGCTACACTGTGAATAACAATGCATGGATTTGGACTCTAGACAAAGACAGCGGTGAAATTTTGAGCAAGTACGCATGCTTTGAGTTAGAAGAATGGAACGGCACTTTAGTCAATGCTACAGAGATTCCAGAAATTGGACCGTGTGTTTCCGCTTTGGAAGTAGTTGAGGATGCAGAGGCAGATACTGGTCAGCGCAAAGGTGCACTGTACATCTTAACGGGTAAGAACACTATTGTTAGGTCTGAAACATTCGCAAATTCTCTCGTAGATTCAGAGTATGTGGATGATGCAGGCGTTCATCGAAATGTTGCCGAATGGAGTTATCCTCAATTACAAGCAAATGGAGAGGTTTTGTTAAGCCGTCAGTATGACTCAGATAGTTTGTTGTTAGCAACTCCTTATGGTGCAGCCATGATCGAACTTGAAGAATCATCTAGCCCATATCTTGAACAAGGACCTAAACCCCCAAACTGGGCGGATGCTTGTAGCCTTGAATGGGTTTACATTCCCAAAAGCAATGATTTGATTTCCTCATTCAATGTGATAACCAATCCTTGGGATGACTCTCTAGAATTGGCCATGGCTGGACACGAGGGCGGAGAAATCGATGCATGGATTATCGATGAGGAAATCGATGAGATATTCGAAGAAGAGGAAAGATTCCGAGGAGGAGATTCTTTCGCAGGCCCAATTGCGTATATCGCCAATTTCGATTTAGATGATCATGAAGGTGACGAACTGTGGATAGCAGACGGTGACGGGATTCATGGGTTATTCTTCGAATCATTGACCGAGTACGTGACTATTGATGTGGCCCTAGATACAGAATCCATTATGTTCCTCGATGGTAACACCATCAAGGCTACTCGAAGTGCAGAGTATCAAGACCCAACTAACATTACAATGCCAATGTTCGTTGTAGACAGTGGCGAATTCGACTATGATACAATGTACAACATTTACGGCATTCAGTGGGATGATACTGCGTTCTTCGTAGGAATCGGACTTGCAGTATTACTTATGACAGCACTAATGATTCGTCCAGAATGGTATATTGTGAACACTGTTGGGGTTTTGGTTGGTGCCGGTGTAATAGTTATGCTAGGAGTAACATTCGTACCTACATTAATTGTAATTTTCATGGTACTAGCAGCGATTTATGATGCATGGGCAGTATATCGCTCAAAGCACATGTTAGACCTTGCAGATACTATGATTGGCCTAAACTTACCAATCTTGTTAGTAGCACCTCAAGAGAGCGGGTACTCGATGCTCGATGAAAAGGATTCCATTCGTCCGCCTGAGGCTCACACAGAGGCGCCTGTACAAATTAACTCAGAGTCTAAACCAAAGCAGGTTGTAAAGCGTAAGAAGCCAAAGGAAGCTATGTTCATGGGATTAGGAGATGTAATCTTCCCAGGAATGTTGGTAATCTCATGTGTCAATTACATTTCAGATAGTGGTTTGGCAATTGGAATATCTGCTCTAATTGGTGGTTTAGTTGGTTATATCGTTCTGATGACATATGTGGCTTCAGGCAGACCGCAAGCAGGTCTGCCACTACTGAATGGTGGAGCAATACTAGGCTACATCATTGGCGGTTTGATTTTCGTAGGTAGCGCTGCATTTTCCTTTGGAATAACGTTGTGAGGAGATTTTTATGTTGAGTATGGACTTGTTTCGAAATGAAGCGAATAAGGTTCGTGCAGATCACGATAAGCGCGGGATTTCTCACGAAAGGATTGACCAAGTAATCAACCTCGACGAGCAATGGCGTGGCGCTTTGAAAGAAATGGAAGAGGGTCGCAGAGAACGCAATCTAGCAGCGCGAGGAATTGCGGATGCAAAGAAAAGCGGCAATAAAGAAGAAGCGGACAGAATTATGGCTCAAGTCAAAGACTTGGGAGATAGAATTGCTGCTTTAGACGAGAAGGCCAATTCCCTACTCGAGGAAAGAGACCGCATCAGAATGCGTATCCCTAATCTTCTACATGATTCAGTTCCGAAAGGTGATGATGAGTCAGGGAACACACAACATTCTCTTCATGGAGATAAGCCAGATTTTGACTTTGAACCAAGAACTCACAATGAACTGATTGAAATGAACAAGTGGGTCGATTTAGAACGTGCTGCAAAGATTGCAGGAAGCCGGTTCTTCTTCCTAAAGGGCGACCTGGCAAGACTTGAGTTGGCTCTACAGACCTATGCAGTAGATTTCCTTGTATCGCGTGGATTTACTTTCGTTCAACCTCCAGTAATGATGAATCGTCAAGCCTACGAAGGCGTCACAGACCTTTCTGACTTTGAGACTGTGATGTATGGAATAACTCCTGACCCACTCTACATGATTGCAACTAGCGAACACCCTCTAACTTCGATGTACATGGACGAAGTAATCGAACCAAGCCTACTTCCGATTAAGATGGT
>PAJN01000025.1 GCA_002710205.1 Methanobacteriota archaeon
TGGGATTTACGTCACTCTAGAACAAGGAAAAGATTCTCTTCGCTCACACATGTCTAACATGGGAATGAATGTTGATGACCCAAGAGTTCGCAACAGAATNGCNATNATCGATCTCTCTGATTTGCGTGTTCAANTAGATGANCAAGGNATGAGCAACAGAATNGANTGGATGGGGCAGNTGATCAAGCAACTAACATCNTACAGNCAATCCATTGGATTTGAATTGCTNGTATTCGATTCNCTAGGTGCGTTCTTCACNTTGACAAANATGGAAAANCCTCGTGACGAAATTTTCAGACTNTTCGAGGCTTGCCGCCGCTTAGAGTTGACTTCTTTCTTCATCTGTGAAATGACTGGAGAAGACCACAAGCAGTTCGGAGAATATGGAGTTGAAGATTATCTGTCGGACGGCGTTATGCACCTGACAATGGAACGTTCAGGTGACGATATCACCAGGAAACTTGGTGTCATCAAGATGCGTCATACTCACCACAGGCTCGGTTATTCTCCAATACTTTGGAGCGCTGACGACCAAAGATTCACCATCGAATGATGGTTATTCTACTGTNACNGATTTGGCCAAATTACGAGGTCTGTCTACATCACAACCCAATGCCAACGCTGTTNTGTAAGCGATTAATTGAGTCGGCAACACAGTTAGTAGAGGTGTAAGAAGATAATTGCATGAAGGAACAGCAATCGAAACATCCGCTTCTTCAGTTGCCTCTTCGTCTCCTTCTTCGTGAATCAAGATGATTTTAGCACCACGGGCACGNCATTCGTGCATCGAAGCAATTGTCTTTTCTCTGTGCTTGTCATTAGGAAGAATCACAACTACTGGACTGCCTTCTTCTAGAAGAGCAATTGGTCCGTGCTTCATTTCACCCGCAGGGTATGCTAAGCAAGGAATGTATGCTATTTCCATCAATTTGAGTGCACCCTCGCTCGCNACAGGAGCTGACAATCCTCTACCCAAGAAAAGGACGCTCTTCGCGTCTTTCACAAGTTCTACCACTTCATCGATAGGCCCTGGATTGGCAAGGTATCTTTCCATCTGTTCTGGAATCTTTTCAAAATCTTTGATTATTGATTGGCCTTTTTCTCGTGAGAATGAACGTGTTCTACCAATTCGAATCGCAAACATAAGTAAAGATGCTACCATGTTAGTGAACGCTTTAGTAGACGCTACTGCTTGTTCTGGACCACTGTGAATATACACACCTTGACCACATAGTCTAGCAATGGTTGAACCAACCACATTCACTATTCCGTGAACATCTCCTCCCTTGAGTTGAATCTCTTTGACCGCAGATAATGTGTCTGCAGTTTCACCAGATTGCGAAACTGCAAAGTGAATCGCATTTGGATTTATCACGGGATCATTGTACCTAAATTCGCTAGCGACGTGTGCTACAGAAGGAATTCTGGCCAAACTTTCTATTGCCAGTTGTCCAATTTGACAAGCGTTCAATGCAGTCCCACAACCAATCAAACGAACATGAGGTGTGGTCCGTAATCGCAGTGGTTCCAAGCGCAAACCGCCCAGCTTAGCACTGCCATTTGCCATATCTAGTCGTCCAGCGATACATCTGCGCAATGATTCNGGTTGCTCGTGAATCTCTTTGAGCATGAAGGTTGGGAAGCCAGCCATGTCTGCTTCGCCCCATTCATCTTCAATTACCGTCATACTGGTAGATGACATCCCTCCCTCTAGTCGAGAAATGTCTATTCCGTCATGCGTAACAACTGCCATATCTCCATCTTCAAGGAAGTAAAAATTCTGAGTGTGTTGCGAAAGTGCGTGTGGGTCTGAAGAAATGAAGGACTCGCCATCACCCTGTCCAAGGATTAACGGTGAGCCATTTCTAGCACATACAATTAGGTCGTGGTCCTTGAACAAAACACACAATCCCCATGTTCCTGTCGCTCTGTTCAGAGTTTGTCTTACAGCTTCAAGAGGTTCTTGCCCGGAATCTATTCCAATTGAGATCATGTGAACCAATGCCTCAGAATCTGTTTCTGATTTTAGCACGAATCCTCTCTGTTTCAAACGATTTCGTAATGCACGCGAATTGTTGATGATTCCATTGTGAACAACTGCAATGTTTCCATCCTCACTAAGATGAGGATGAGCGTTTTCATNCGTAACTCCACCATGAGTAGCCCATCGNGTATGAGCGATTCCTGAGTTTCCTGCGATATGATTAGGCAGAATTTTGGATAACTCGGAAACCTTTCCAACTTTTTTGTGGACTTGTAGGCTACCATTCTTCACTACAATCCCTGAGGAATCATAACCTCTGTACTCGAGTCTTCTTAGCCCCTCAACCAATAATGGGGCTGCGGCTCTATTGCCGATGAAACCAAAAATTCCACACATGAAAAAATCCTCACATGTTGATTACTTCAGAACAGACCGGACATTTCATCCTTCGAAGAGTCATATCTTTGACAGTAATGTTAGCACTACATGATGAGCAGATTACCATCTTCTGTGGTGCTGGTATACCCGGCAATGGAGGTAACATTCCTGGTGCAGGTGGCATTGGCAATTCACCAGGTGCAGGCGGCATTGGTAATTCACCTGGTGCAGGAATTNCTGGCAACTGTGGTAAATCTTCCAACTTAGGTAGCGGCGGCAATTCACCCNGTGCAGGTAATTCTCCAGGAGGCGGAATTGGAGGCAGATTCTTTGANAGGTTCTCGAAGATTTCTTTGGCCTCTCTGTCATTCTTTCTCTTCATTCGTCTCTCGAGGCGCTTGGAAGCATTTCCTGCCTCAACCTTGGCTTCCAGTTCTTCTGACAATGACTGTTCTACCTCTTCTTCATCCTCTAAGTATACAGTTGGGACACTGCCGCTAGACACAAGTAATTCGGAATCACCGTCTGAATCAATTGCAACCAGAGGCCCATCATCTTCTTCTGTTTCTACAAGTAACTCAAGGTCGCCAGTTTCAGCTGAAATTTCCAACTCTTCTTCTTCGCGGTGCGAGCGGCGAAGTACGACTATTACTGACACAAACAGGACGAGTAAGAATCCGCCAATCGCTGCGAGTGCCATCATCTTTTGTTCACGATCATCTCCGGGTAATGGGCTCAGAATGTAATCGATTATTCCGCCGTCATCATCGGTATTTGAGTTAGGATTGATATTAGCAATTTTCATACCACTAATCAGCCCAGAAGGTGAGGTCATAATCACAATTGCATCTTCACCGATACTTCCAGCGCCTACAACATTGCCTTTTGCGATTAGATTGGACAAGGNGATTTCAGAATCACCTACATTGTACATACCGTAACGTGTAACTGGTCCTAGAACTCCGATTTCATCGTGATAAACCTTGATTTCATCTTCTGACATATGCATCATCACAATCTTTGAAGCNCCGGGAGCNGAATTGTTGTTGTACATATCTACAGACCAGATTGAATCCTGTACTACNCTGATTATTTCTGCAGAGCGCCCACTGCCTTCTATCCAGGCTGCCACTAGGACATCATCTCCTTTGTGTTCTACAACCATCATTTCTGGCATACTCGCATCATCACCAGCTGGTGCTTGGAAGCTGAATGGAGTCTGTGATATGACACCATGAGCATAGAATAGACCTACNCGCTCGATTCCAGTAACATCATCTCGCATTGCTTGGTATAGAATGTGGATTTCTTCACCAATTCCCACTGCTAAAGCATCTCCATCTTGCGGTTTGATATCAATATCGGAAAGGACATTCATTTTCGTTGTCCAGCTCGATGATTTCGCATCATTGCTATGAAGCATGAAAATGTTAGTTATGTCGTTCCATGAACCACCTGTCAGTATATCTCGGTGATAACCAGCCAAGGCAATTTCATCGCCATTCACTGCCATGTCAAAGCCCCAGTAACTTCCCTCGGATTGCTTCAAAGGAGTAAGATGTGAAGTTGTACTACTCTTATCACCAGAGATGCCAATACTTGCGAGACCAATATCGGTCATAGTGTATCCTTGTTGGTCAGTGAATCTCTTGGTCCATGCCATCTGTACACGGTTGTCTTCTCGCAATACGAAAGCAAATTCTCCNGCCCAATTTGATTCAACAAGTGTATCTCCCGGCATAGAGAAACCAGAGGTNAGAGTTCTAGCGTGAAGTTCTCCNTCCTTTGTAGTGAATAGTAATCCACCGCCTTGGTCACTTTCAGCGCTGTCTGGAATTCCTACGAAGCCAAGCACAGCCTCTCCTTCGGAGAGAGTTAGTCCAGTTTTTGACCCAGCCGAAAACTCGTCTATGACAACACTGAATCGTAATTCAGAGTGTTGAANGTCGACACCATTACCCTCCAAGAGGACTCTATGTTTGACTATACCAATCGTATCGTGTGTGTAAGAGAACTGTGCTGTAGCGCTGCCAGAGGAGCTGTCCGAACCCAAAATCAGGCGCAAAGTCACTTCGCCTTTGTCTACGAAACCGTACGGTTCAGCACTACCCTCCCATGTTTGGAATCTAACCTTGATGTCAGTTGCTTCGGTTCTGCCCAAGTTGTCTACTCTGACATTGATTGAATACGGGTTTCCAGGTTGAGGAATGCTAGAGGAAGTGGTTACAGCACTAGTTAGGAATCGTAAAGTTGGTTCAAGTGGCCTTTCTTCAATTTCGAATTGGAAAGTATACTCATTGTCGCTCTCATCGTCATTCATCAATCCATTTGGATCAATTTGAATGGTTACGTCATGCATTCCCGGTACGGTAGCCCACCACCAGAGAATAACCGAGATGGTCTCTCCTTGTTCGAGCCGAGGGAGTTTACCCTCGCTCGGGTATGTGTTTGAATCACTACCAGGGGCATCTAGTTTCAGATGTAAATCAGTTGCATCCAAGTCTCCTGTGTTGACAACACTGAAGTGAATCTCCAGAATTGTTCCTGCGACTGCCTTGTTTGCCGGCAAGTCTTGGTCGAAAATCTGTACAGTTCCTTGGAATCTCAATTCGGGTGCTGCAGGCATGTTGTCAATGGTAAATGTTCGACGAACAACATCAGATTCTATTCCACTCTTGTTGACCAATTTTATTGAAATCTTGTGAGAACCATCGTCTACTTCGGTCGAATCCCAAGTGAATGACCAATCTTGAGTCTCGTAATCTTCCTCATCGAATGTATGGGCTAATTCCCACTCGCCAGAGTCTACCCTGTAATGTAATTCACTAGGCTCGATACCTTGTGCCGTTCCTGAGAAAGTAACGGTATCGCTCAATACAGAACCGGATGACGGAGAGCCGAAGGATGCTATCATTCGACCGATTCTAACCCAGTTGGCGGCATTGGAAATCAAATCGCCATCGCCTACAGCTTGTGCTTCAATGACAACTGCCGTCTCTTCTGAATCATACCAATCTTCAGGAATCATATCAGTTAATGACCAATTGTCATTGTTTACTGTAGCCTGAGTCCAATCCATCAGAACTTCTTCGTCCTTGTCTTCGTAGTATTGAGTCATTCTAACACTAACACTGTTCCAAGGACCAGTTCCGGAGAGTAATTCGCCTTGGACACTCATCATATCTCCAGTTAACCACCAAGTGCCATTTTCAGGGTCTGTGAGCGTAATACCCTCATCGGATTCGTTTGGTGGGTCAATGATCACACCGCCACCACCACCGGTTAGAGGAGAGCATGTTCTTCCGAGAACTGTATCAACAGCACATGAAGCATCCATCAATCCGAAGCCCCATTCATCGTTCCACCTATCTGAAACACCTGGCTCGGAAGCAGAACCTTTCTGCTCGCTTGAATTGCGAAGAATATCTTTGATTTCCATTGGTTTGAGGCTTGAATCTGCTTGTAACATTAGTGCTACAACACCCGAGACCAATGGAGTTGCCATTGAAGTTCCATCTTTGGACTCGTACCCATTATTCGCTTCAGGCCGAGGCGTTCCTGGGAAAGACGTGCCGACTTCGGCAGAGGCTGAATATATACCACTCCCGTATGCCGTCAAATCTGGCTTTAATTCGTCCCAGTCATCATCATCATTATCGCTAATTCGAGGCCCTGAGTTAGAATAAGATGCCATGAAATCATCTGTTCTGTTGATCGAATCTGAGTTGTCTGCTGAACCGATTGTAATTGCGCCGTCTGCGCTTCCTGGCGATGCAATCCTCTGCTTTCCGTCGTTTCCAGCTGCAACAATACATGCGATGTCATGGTCAAATGTTGCATTGTTTACCAAGCGTGATTCTGCACCGGTACCGTTGTCACCATTGTCCTGATTGATTGGATTACCGATTGAACCGAATGACATTTGGCCAATTTGAATTCCTTTGGCACCATTACCCCAATCGGTGTCTTTGTTGTTAATCATCCACTGAATCCCATTGATGGAGTTTTGTGAATTCGTACCACCGCTATCGGTTAGAACTTTGATGTCTACGAGGAAAGCACCTGGCGCAGCACCGATGTGGACTCTGCTAGAGTCGCCGGTCCCAAGAGCAATTCCAGCTACGTGTGTACCGTGCCCTTGGCCATCATCAGGATCTTGTGAACCATCCGGGTTGGATGCTTGTGAGGTAGCGTCATATCCCGCAACCCACTTTTGGTCATCATAGGAATTAGGGTCGAGGTCCGGCTCATCGTCTTCATCATCAAAATCATTCAATGAACGATGTTCATTATCTACGCCTGAATCTAGTACTGCGATAACAATGCCTTCTCCATCATAACCTCTGTCGTACACGGTACCAGAATAGACATCAGATGGTTGGATTCTGCTAGCAGGGTTGGCACTCTCGAGTGTTGGATACATGACATTCTGCATCTCGACAACCACTACTGATTCGAGGGCATGGATCTCAAGAAGGGCGCTTACTGGAACATGGTCAACAACAATTGAATCGATTGAATCCATAACTTGGAACCATGAACCTTTGGCATCCCAGCCGTGGCTTCGCAGTAATGCGACTAACTCGTCGATTTCTTCTTGGCCAGGGTGCCATGCATAATCGACGACGATTGCAACAGTCTTCCTACCATCTGCACCAATAATCGCAGTAGTGGACTGAGATTCTACACCTGCAATTACTTGCTCAAGACGGTCATCCATGCCATCAAAGTTCAAATCTGGACCGTATGCAAACCACCAACCATATTCTTCCGTTGAGAATTTCTCTCCACGGAAAGGCATTCTGTCCACTACTTCTTCATCTACTTCTTCCCCAATTTGAGCCTCTTGAATTGGCGTTGCGGAAGCAAGTACAGACATATCTGCAATGAGAAAAACTGTAGCGAGAATTAGTGCCTTTAATGCTCTCATCGGACTCAACCCGCCCTACGGGCGGATTGCATAACACATGAACCTTGGGTGAATCCGAGTCCCTACGGGACTCAAGGCCAAGCAACATGAGAGGAATCAGATTCACATCGAATGCGCATTTTTTTCAGATGTAGCTTTCCTCCGCAAACTGGACATTTTGCCCGGTCTGCAATTTCTTCTAACCAGGCTTGACGTGTCTCTTTTTCATCGCCTTCATCGTGAAGCCTCTTGACAAGATCATCAACTCCTTCAAAGGGGTTTTCAGCAGTAATTTCTCCAATCTCAATTTCGCCTTCCCAATCGAGATTCCTCTTCAAAATCGGTAAAGTGGCATATGCTAAGATAAAACCACCAAAGTGAGCAATGTGTGCAACATGGCTGGCCTGTGATAAACCATACACTTGCCAAGCCTTGTAAATCTCAAATCCAAAGTAGAATAAAGCGATGAATTGAACTGGCCATTTCCTAATCAAAATCATAGGGAAATACACCTCATCACGAGGCCATCCGCAAAGGTATGCGCCAAGGATTCCAAACGCTGCACCAGATGCCCCTAAGGCAGGTGTGTAGGAGCCGCCGTTTGCAAGTGTCCAAGCGATTGAACCACCGAGCAATCCGATAGCGTAGGAAATCAGCCATTTTCCTCGGCCTAATCTTTCCTCAAGAGGTATACCAACCAATGCGATTATCACAATATTTCCCAGTACGTGAAGAGGACTATTCCAAGAGTGAAGAAAACCGCTTGTAATCAGCGTGTGGATATGCCCAGATTCGACTAAAGCAGGTATCATCACCACCCGCAAATACAACTCCGTCAATTGTGACGAATCTAGAGTCCAACCCCATATTAATTGGACAATGTATCCGAAAAGCAATGAAAGTGTCATCGCCATTGCGATCGATGCTTTATGATACCAAGACCATGCCAGAGGGCCGATGATTGCCGCCACCCAAAGCGCGAACAATATCTCCTCCATGTACAGGCGGAAGAGGCGTCGGCTTGAAGGCAATGCGGTTGCTCGCTTGGTTTGATGGGCATCATCGACTTATCCGAAATCTCCGTCCTCCGAGGCCGGAATAAGGTATTGGACAAGTGGTCACTTTCGGTTGACAGCGGCGAAGTTGTATGTCTTTCAGGCGAGAACGGATGTGGAAAATCAACCGTAATCGAAGCCGCTGTAGGATTGATTCCTCTAGAAAATGGCAGTTCGACAATTTCTGGCCAACTTATTCGCGATTCAGACGGTCGCCGCGGCCGCACAGATTTCGGCCTATGTCTACAGGATGATTGCGTGATGGGCGATGAATTGGTTGGCGAGAGAATTCTTGATGCAGCGGGATACGAATTTGATATCGCCCCCTTACTGAAAAATTGGGGTCTTGATCATCGAATTCATGACAGAGTTGCGATGCTTTCTGGAGGACAGAGAAGAAGGGTTGCACTTCTAAGCGGATTGATTCCTGCAATGATTTCTACTGAACCTGTTGCTGTTCTACTCGATGAAGCTGATAGCGGATTGGATGATGATTCGGTAGAAAGGCTAGTTAAAACGATTCGAAATCTTGCAGCAGGTGGCCACTCTATTCTAATTGCAAGTCACGATTCAAGAATTGTTGAAGCAGCAGACAGAGTCATTCGATTCCCATTTGAAGAAGAGAAAAATGAGCCCAAAACCGGCAAATTCTCATTGGTCGAAAAGGGCGGGAAAAGAACTGTCAACATCGGCCATAGAATGAACTTGAGAACACTATCTGGCCTAGCGAACAATGGAATCGCCGGCCTGCTCACTCTTGGAGCAATGTTGGCTTTGCTCGACTCTTCGCAATTAGAAGGAAGAACACTGACTGGTTTCATTCTTGCACCAGCACTTACTGCTGGCTTGTGTGGCAATCCTGTTCACCGTTTGGCTATGGAAAACCGTGCTTATGCATGGTGGAGTACCAAATCTGCAATTCCTCCGCATGCATTAGTTCACTCTCTGCTAATATGTGGAGGACTCACTGCACTAGCATCTACGATTACCACAGAAATAGATTGGCAACTAATCNTAGCAGGAGCAGTACTCGGTGCGATAACTGAATCGATTGTCGGTCTTCTCAGTAACGCAACNTTGCGATTATCAAGACCAAACGCTGTAATGATTAGGTTGTTAACCCCGATTTTGATTCTGCCTTGGGCACTAGTTGTTGACACTCTATCAGCATGAACATTGAAGGTGAGCGCCTTACGGGAGTCAAATATGAACATCAGGGGCGAGGTTGTAGCAATTATCGGCTTCGCCGGTGCTGCCCTAACTTTGTTGCTAGGGATGATGTGGGCCCCTTCAGTCTCAATCAATGCGTTCAAGGCTCCCGAAGCCCAGCGTATTTTCTACTGGCACGTGCCTAGTGCCTGGGCAGCAATGATCGCCTTTGGCATGCTTTTCGTCGGTTCGATTTACTGGTTCTTCAAGCGCAGTGATTGGGCATGGAGATTACATGTTGCTAGTAGCGANGCTGGGCTTGCTACAGGCTTAATGTGCATTACTTCAGGATGTATTTGGGGAGCTGCAGAATGGGGAGTTCCATGGGATTGGACTGATGTCCGACTCAACACCTTTGCTCTGTTGACTCTTCTTTCACTCTACTTGGTGCTAGGTCGCCGCTCACAACCAGATGGTGTCGAGACCAGAGATACCTTTGCTGCATTCGGAATGTATGGATTCATCTTGGTACCTGTGACATACATCGCTACAAGACTTTGGCAAATACGACACCCTGGACCAGTTGTTGCGACATCGGAAGGTTCTCTAAACTCCCAGATGGGCATTGTTTTGTTAATCGGTGCGATATCATTTACTATCCTAACCATAGGTTATGTCATGGCTGGAATGAGACTAACTAAATTGGAAATGCGTCTCGAAGACTTGCAAAGGCAGTATGAGGAGAGATTGAGATGAGCGACCAAACATACCTAACCGCTGCATACATCTGTATGATTGGAGCCCTTGCATTATGGACTTGGACAGTTTTTGCTCGCTCTAATTCACTGCAAGAAAAAATCGATTCACTAGAGAAAGCTATGGGCATAGATGATAGCACCTCTGAAGGTGAAGAAGAAAATGAGTGACGAGGTGTAGATATGGACCTCGGTGGCGAATTCTGTCTAGTGTGTGGAGCAGGCCCTCCCTTATTCACAGACAGAATGTGTGAGAAGTGTACTCGAGACAGAGTCACTTTGGTCAAGGTTCCAAAGAATGTTCCTTGGACTAGATGTGCCCGTTGTGGAATCATTGATTTCCAGGGNAAATGGAGTAATGTCGATGAAGAGGATTTGTGGCATGAACTAGTCCAGAGAAATGTAGAATTTCATTCTGAAATCGAGGACCTAGAATTAGGATTGATAGCACAAGAAGTCGATGGTAGGCACACCTTAATTCATCTTGAAATCGAGGGTGTAATCGACAATCTGTTGTACACTGAGAAACACACTATGCGTGCTAGAATGTCAAACGGAGTTTGCTTGACTTGTACTAGAAGAGCCGGCAATTACTTTGAGGCTACTGTCCAATTGAGNTCGAGCGCTCGCCGCCTATCAGAAGAGGAATTCCAGACACTGCGTCGCACTCTCGATGACGTTCTAGCAGAGATGCCTGACGACCCGATGTTTTTCATTACAAATGAAGGACCTGTAACAGGCGGATACGATGTTGTTCTTGGCTCAAAAGCATTGGCNAGAGCATGGGGCAGGCATCTGATTTCACAGCATGGAGGCCAAGTCAACGCTACAACATCAGTAGTTGGAAGAAAAGACGGAGTTGATCTGACAAGACTAACCCTACTTTACCGTAAACCGGGTTATGAGTTGGGGGATGTAATTAGATGGCGAGGGGATTTATGGCGTCCATCTACTTGGACTGGCGAAGGTGCGATTCTTGAGAAAGTCGAGAGACGAGAACGCACTGGTGCGACCTGGAGAGATTTGGAAAATGCAAATGTAGTTGCAAGACTTCACGAATTCACATATATCGAACCGATTAACGAAGATGCATCTGTGGCCGAATTCTTAGATCCGAATGATTGGAAGATGAGCGCTGTTCGTCTACCATTCGAACATGTGCCTGGAAGGAAGCTATTACTGGCAAGAATTGATGGTGAATGGATTTGCTTACCAAGATTAGGGATGGACGGTGAGTGATATGGAAGAAGGCATAATTCGTCTTGCAACCGCACTTGACAAACAAGATATGATCAAGTTCACTCGCTCATTTGTACAAGACATTCGCGTCGGCAGAGAATCTGTAAACAGAGAACTTCTTCCTTGGTTAGATGAAATCGACACAGGTTGGACTGGTGTACTTTGCTTAGGCATGGGTGGTTCAGCCGCAGGCGGAGATTTCCTCTCGGTATTGTGCGATGAGAGTGGAGCCGTCCCGGTAAGATGTCATCGTGGATACGATTTACCAAACTGGTGGACTCCTGATTGGTTAATTATCGCAACCTCCTATTCCGGAAACACAGAGGAAACTGTAGAAGCATGTGCAACAGCTATGGAGCAGGGCGCTACAATCATCGTGATTTCAAGTGGTGGAGAATTATCTGGAATGTGTGAATTGTCACATAGTGCACACCTAATTTCATGCCCATCAGGGCAGCCTCCGAGGTCAGCCTTCGGCCACATCTTCTCTAGGCAGTTAGCATTCCTTGTTGAGATTGGAATCTTACAAACAGAAATTACAGAACAAGCACTTGCACGCCTGCAAGGTGCCGTTGAAGATAATGACATCATCACCTATCCCGAAGGAGATGTTGCAAGCCTAGCACTTAATTTGATGCAAAACCCAATCGCAATAGTGGGACCAAATGAATTGATGCCTGCTGTCAATCGATTCAAAAATCAACTGAACGAAAACTCAGCACGGTTCGCTAGAATCGGAGCGATTCCTGAAATGAATCACAATGAGGCTGTTGCATGGGGAGGTGTCGGAGATGACCAAGACCCAGAAGCAGCAGAACAAGCTCTGATTTTCCTTTCATGGGACGGTATGCACCCTCGTGTAAGACAAAGAATGGACTGGTTTGTTTCCAACTGCCCTACTGAACTAGCATGGAAAATCCATGGCGATGGTGAAACATTGCTTGAGAGCCTATTGCACCTNTGCATAATGACCGATTGGCTATCGATTGCACTTGCACTTCTGCATGGTAAAGACCCATCTGCTATCGAGCCGATTATTTCNTTGAAGGAATACTTAGCTCAAATCAATCAGTAGATTGGACCGAGAACCATTCGGGGGTCAGGATACTTTTCCAAGGCCCACTCTCTATCTGTTCGAGCGACTACTCCTGGCATATCATTTCCTTGAGGTTCTTCCCAAGAGAGTTGGAAATGAAGGTGAGGCTCCCAGCCTCCATTGACGCTTTTGTCACCAACGGTTGCTATGATTTGACCCTCGGCAACCTCCATTCCTTCAGCCACCATGTCTAATGATTCCATAGACAAATGACCATACANCGCCCATATTGGTCTGCCCTCAANTTCATGTTTGATGATTATTGTCGGACCGTAAGAGCCCTCTTCTTCATTGACTCCTAGAGAATGAACTACACCACTGGAAAATGCGTGGACAGGTTCTCCTACTGGAGTACCGATGTCTATGCCGACATGTAAATCTCGCTCACCGCCAAATAATTCGTGAGTGTACATTCCTGGCCGAACCTCATCATATCTCCCGATTTGGTAGGGGAAAGGACATTGGAAATCTGGATCTTCACCCCTTGTGAAATCAAACACCCAATACTCATCGGGTAGGATAATGACTTCAGCCATGTTCCTTCCAAACGGCCTTGATTCATCATTCTTCGCAAATAGGTTTGAAGGCTAGAAGGGCGAGGCGAGGTTATGTCTCTAGGCTTGGAAGTGGCTATTCTTCCGGGCCTTGCGCTTGCTCGTCGCATTGACAATGAAGGAGATTGGAAGAGACAATTGTTGCTCAGCCCGGCATTAGGATTGCTTACATGTTTAGGATTAGCAGGATTCTGTTTCATCTTAGAATTAAGTCTTGAAACGCTGACTACTCTGTTGATAATCACAAATATTGTCGCAGCAATCGCAATTCGAGTAGAAATTAATCCAGAACCTCGACAAATAAACATCGAGCGTAGTCCGTGGTTTTGGATATTCACTACCATCGCCTGCTTCATCGCCATAACTCCTCTTTCTTACATGCGACCAATGGGTGTGGATTGGATAGGGTTCGCATCATTGACAGATTCTATCTCAAGAACAGGTGGATTCATTCTCAGTGACCCTTCAATTGGAGAGTGGATCTATCCTCCTGCATTCCCCATGTTGGCAGCATGGTTAGGGGGACCGGCCCACATGAGCGTTTTCTGGTTAGGCGTCATGTGCTTCGTGGCACTATTGCTTGGAATTGCTGCAGTCGGAGAAAAAATGGGATGCGGACATTGGACAATAATGGCAATGTTACTTGCTCCTGCCTTATTTGCGAAGAATCTAGATTCCGGTTTTCCAACCGTAGCAAGTCAACTTGGATTGATTGTAATTTTGATGATGTTCGGCGAGAGGCTTCGGTGGGAAATTGTAGCGATTACCGCTGTAATCGTAGCGATGATTCACCCTACTGGGCTGATATATCTGTCAACTTTAGTCATTGCACAATTGATTATTTCTAAGCGTGAAACATTCACAATTACGGATAGAATTCAATCCATCATACTCGCAATTTCCATTCTATTGGTTGTTTTCGCCCTAGCTCCATCATTTGATGGAACGGCGGTGTTCGCAGAATATGGATGGCAAGGAGGTGCTCCAATGCTGATGTATGCTGGCCTCCTTCTACCGCTTGCGATATGGGCAACTTGGACAATGCGAGATGATAGTCGTGCGATGACTCTAGCCTTGTGGTTTGGATTGAATTGGGCTCTTTCTTCGATTCACCTATTCGATGGTTTAAGCGGTGTCGCAATACTATCGATGATGTCTTACGCACTATATTCAATGAGCATGCACGCATTCCACATTCCACTGGCTGCATTGGTTGGAATGCGTCTTTCCAGAATCGAAGGCGGTATTTCTTCTGATGGTGGAAGAGCGATGATGATTATCACATTACTTCTGTGTGGCCTAGCCCATAGTGCTCTTTCTGAATTATCAGAACATGATGAACTACATGCGATTTCAGTTGGAGACGTAGCATTATTTGATGCCCTAGAAAACCTACCTGAAGGCTCGATTGTTTACACAGAAAATGAACACTGGGGCCACATCTACTCAATTCCAGAACACATTGGAATTACAGCAGTGCCCACTTTAGGTATTCTCAAACAGGAACACTCGATTCAAAATGCGGCAACGACAGCGATAATTTACGATGATATTGAACGCCTAAACAGCCTAGGAATTACTCATGCAATCGCCTCTCCAAAAGGTATCATGATGCAGTATATTCAAGCATCTATTCATTGGGATCAAATCTGGTCTAGTGGCGGTTCAGTAATTTACGTCTTGGAAGATGACTCTATGATTTCCAGTTTCATTCCAGTCACTGGAGACAACATGAGGCCAGACCCATGGGCGCCACTTCGAGACCTTGACCCATTCGAATTAGGTGATGAGAAATTATACCTCACAGAAGGAACCCATGGCTTCGCAGTCAACGAAAGCCAAGCCTATGAAATCTGTATAATGACCGAATTTGTAGGCGATGTTTCTGCCACAATCAACTCGAGAGAAATCAGTGGTTCGGGATGGTACAATACCTGCACATATGCTGGAGGAGGAGGGTTTGAAATCGAAATAACTAGCGAGCCTGAATTTTGGATAAATCCTCTCGGTGCGTCAGGTAGAGGAGATGCGTTATTCGATGAAACCGGTATTCGTATTCACTGGATAGAAATCGTGCATCTGACCTAAATTTAGCGAAAGACACTACAATGAATAAGCAATCGTAGGGTTGTGACAAACCTATTCATCATGCTTCCCACTCTTGATGAAGAGGGGGCTTTACCAGACATTTACGCTCGGATTCCAATTGAGGAATTGAAAAATCGAGGCTATTCCACTAGAGTTGTTGTAGTCGATGGTGGCTCATCTGATAACACCGTGAGTATTGCTGAAGAGTTGGGTTGCGAGGTAATCCAACAATGGGGGGAAGGCAAGGGCGCAGGGATGCGCCAAGGATTCAAGAAGTTCCTCGAGGTTGGCGACGATGAATTGGTTATGCTGGATTGCGATGGCACATATCACCCAGAAGAAATCCCACGATTGGTAGGTTCAATTCCCAAGAATGGAATTGTAATCGGGGATAGATTGCATGGCGATTTACAACCTGATGCGATGACCAGCACTAATTGGATCGGCAATCAGCTTCTAACCTGGCTTGCAGTTGCATTGCACGGTAAACCGGTTAACGACCTATGTTCAGGATTCTGGGCTTTTTCTAGAAGTGCAATACAGCGACTGCAGTTGAATAGCATGAGATTTGAGATTGAGGCAGAGATGTACACCTCGTGTGCATATCAGAATATTCCAATCACTCATGTGCCAATCACATACTCGAAAAGAGTTGGAGATGCTAAACTTGGTAGCATCAAAGATGGAACATCCATTGCAAGGAAACTCATCATAAGGAGAATCTTCCCCACGCCACATGAGGAGCAA
>PAJN01000026.1 GCA_002710205.1 Methanobacteriota archaeon
ATTCTGTTGCGAACTCTTGGGTCATCAACATTCATTCCCATGTTAGACATGTGTGAGCGAAGAGAATCTTTTCCTTGTTCTAGAGTGACGTAAATCCCACTGGTTTCACCATACAGTACAGCGTTATACAATAGGGAAAATGTAACTGAAGATTTCATTGCACCTGACTGTCCAGCCACAATACAAATGTGCCCTTGAGGTATTCCNCCTTGCATGTTTTCGTCCAATCCTGCGATGTGTGTTGGTATCCTTTCTATGTCACCCACGTCGTCTCACCACTCCGATGTAATAGCGATGCTCTCTTCAAGGTGACCCCCAAACCGCCTGTTATGGGAATCTGGTTAGCAAGCGGTTCTGAGCGTCGCGCACAGATCCTTGATGACAGATTTGGACCTATTCATATCGAGGCTTTATCCGATGTGGACGAGACTCACCCTTCAGGTTCTGTTCCTTCACAGGTGCTGGCTATATGTCGCAGAAAAAGTGAGGCTGTTCCGCAGAATCATGGTTTTCAAGCCGTTATTGTAGCGGACACCATGCTTGAGGACCCNGATGATCCAAATGTTGCTATTGGCAAAGCTGATGATGAGTTGTCAGCAGCATCGATGATTAAACGCCTATCGGGTAGGAGGCACNAAGTATGGTCGGCAACCGGAATTCAGATTTGTGGAGATTGGACCTTCTTTGTTGAAAGTGCGGTTGTGGAAATTGATGATTTAACGATGGATGAAATCGCATATCTGATTGAGAGTGGTTCTTGGAAAGGCAAAGCAGGCTCCTACGATTTAGCAGGCGAAATGGGTAGTCATGCTCGATTGGTAGATGGTGATGAATTAGCAGTTCTGGGTTTTGCACCCAGTGCCTTGAGATTACTCGATTAGCCCTCTTCTGAGTAACCTGAACCTTGTTTCGGATAAGCAAGATACTGGTCATAGAACATGGGTATTCTGTGCCATGTGTACAAGCAAATGAAAGTCTCCTTAATCCAATAAACCAAGACTGACAGATAAGCTAGTGCGTACAATGCAATGCCTAAGCGGGGATAGGTTTCAATCGCTTTACCACTATACCAGCTATATCCTAGTGCATAAAGGGTAACGATTGTACCCAGATTAATGAGACTAAAAGTGAACCACTGTGTTCTTCTTGTTCGTGCAGGTGTTTTCTTGTGATCATGGTGAAGATATGATGTGAATCCCCACAGCATTTGGAATGCAACTCCGAATATCAGAATCCATCGATAATAAGACATCATAGAGTCAGTAGTTTGAACGTAATCCATTGTTTCATAATATGCAGCAACGCCGACAAATGGTAGCCAAAATACAGATGCTAAGACCATCTTGTTGTAGGGGTTTCCTTGTCCAATTTGTGAAACAATTTTCTTTGGATTCAACATGAAAAATATGTAAATGTAAGGTAAAAATTGGAGGGCAGCAGTTAATCGCAAGGAAAGGTCTCCTCTCTCTTGCAATGGCTCAGAAATAAACGCCAGTATGAGCAAGGTTGCATAAACTGCGAAGACCTTCTTTATTTTTCCAGTCTCAATTATGTTCCAATCCAATCTACGATTAATATGAGATATGATTATTGCAACCAGTGCAAGTGACATGAAGACATCATAGACTAGATCTTCTGATAATTTTAGTATGCTAGAATATTCATCTCGCATAATCCAGGATAACACAGTAATTAGTCCGAGAAGAGGTAAAAATGCCCCTAATGCATATGAAAAAGGCCCTACTTTGTCTCCATTTGAGGATTTGCTCCTGAAGATTGTCATAGCTGGGGACCACAGTGAAATTATTGACGCAGATAGCAATGTGACTCCTACCGTTGCAAAAGATTCGAACAACGAAGAATCNCCACTTAAAATTCCCGCAGTGATTGCAATTTGTCCAGTTACATTCATGCCAACATAAACGCGCATTAGGCTTCTTTCAAATCCTTGAACATCATAAATCAGCGGTAAAATACTGAAACNAATTCCAGCAATAATACACATCATCCAACCCAATGCTAACTGCATCCTTAATGAAAATTGAACCTCTCTCATATTTTCATTGTAAAATTCCTCGCCATTGGTTCCAACCCAAAAGGCAGTTNCGAAGAATAAAATTTGCATAATTACAGCTGCTAGGACCAAATCGATGTATGAACCGGAAGACCAATGCGGCTTCCGTTGCATATTTGTTTCCATGCCAACCGTGGCGAACTCATAGGTCTAATATAAAAATTTGAAACCTATAATTAAATCAATAATGGAGTTAATCCCAAGTCGTTTCTAGATACGTCCATTGAAACATCACTTCCTGGTAGAAGTAATAACTTGTCAGATTCATCCAATGCAAAAATATCGATATTCATTTCATCACCAATTTGCTTCAGTGTTCTTCTACAAGCATTGGTTTGAGTGTCCATGTGGATTAAACCATTCAAATCAACAATGATCGTATCTCCTCTAATCACTCTGTCTTGTATTTGTCTAATCGGTAGACGATGCATCTGATCGGGCACAACATATCTCAAGGCCCTATCCGGGAAATCTGTTGGTTTAGCAGAGTAATTCGACAGGTCGTGAAAAGCCTCACCNTCTGGTGTTAGNGGTCCNGTCCATCCCTTNGGTACCGATGCTGAACGCCTAACTGGTGGTGGAATTTGCAGAGTAGCCTTTGGTTGCTCTTTTGCAGGCTCAGGTTCTACTGGTGCCTCATCCATTGTTGTTACAGCATCGTCCGGACTAACCAAGGTCAATTGCTGACCAGGTGGTTCTTCCGCTTTCGGCTTTCTTTTCTTGCTCTTTTTTACGCTCTCAGGCGCTGGCGCTTCCGGGTCAGGAAATCCAAAAAATTGCCACAGTGTTCCCATCACATTTCACTACTCAAAGGTCCAAGTCGTCTAGAAGATCGGCTAGGGCCTGCGATGCAGCGGACGGTGCTGGTTCTTGAACCATCGTCCTGTNGAGTAGTGAAGGAGCAGGTTCTGCGATTGTTTGTGCTGGCTCCGGGTTGTAGGTAGGAGCTGGTTGCTGAGCCTGATATTCTTGTTGTACTGGCTGGGCATATGTCTCAACAGGTGCTGGTGGTAGAGATGCAAGGTATTGCTCTCCATAATACGCCCATTGCTCCATAGTCCAACCTTCAGGTAAGCCAGTTGCAGGAATTGGTGGTCCTGTACTAGCGACCTCAGGGGCTGCGGCCATTGGCTCAGTTACAGGTGCAGAAGCAGCCACTGCAGGAGGGCTGTCTCCCCAACCGATATCTGACATTTGCTTGGTTTCGTAAGGAACGGTGTCAGATTCCCTTCCTCGAAGCAATAATACCAATACTAGTACAACAATAATCAATCCTAAAGCAGAACCAACGACTGTTGAAGTATTCATGCCAAACAAGCCTTCAGATGGCTTTTCCTTGACTTCAACCATTACAGAAGAAGTAGCGGACTTTCCGTCATCATCGGTTACTGTAAGATTCACAAAGAATTTTCCAGGTCTGTCGAATTTGATTGTGAAATTCTCTCCATATCCATCCTGGGTTGCACCTTCTGTATTCGGGTCATCCCAAATGAATTGCAGATTGCTTCTGTCGGTTGGCGAGTCAGATGAATTAGATCCGTCGAAAGTAATTGATTCCCCTTCTGTGATTACAAAGCCACCTTCAGGAACAAAGATCTCAGCACCAGGCGGTCGATTGACAATAGTTACATCGATTGAGAAAGTGTCTGTTGCATTATCGTCATCCCATACATTGGCAGTAATCGTTCTCAGCCCAGGAGTGTTCCATGAGTAGACCAAATCTGGCCCTTCCACGTCGCAGTCATCGGTTGGGTTTCCATTGTCATCAGAATCAATCGATACAATCAGATCCCAGCAATACATCAGTACATCTTGGTCAGCAACATCTGTTGCATAAGCACTCANGTTTAGNANCTCATCTTCNAAAAGAGCTTNTTGTNCAGGTAGGNTGTCAAGAACTGGNTCAANGTTGTTCACGCGTACATATCCAATNACATCCGAACTGGTTTCACCGTCATCATCGATAGCAAACGCTNTGATNGTGTGCAAGCCAGAAGTGCCCCAAGATGCAGTAACTGCAGAGTTAGGACCCGATGTTGTGATAGTCCAGTTTTGGTCTAAATCATCAGGATACCATGTAATGAGTAAGTCTTCCCTGTCTGACAGAGTATCGTCTCCGTCGATTTCGAGAGTTGCTACAACATCTTCGTTAATGTCCCAAGTTCCATCTTCACCAGGAAGGTATGGGATTCCATCAACTGAGAACCTCATTTCTCCAATAGTTGGTGCAACNTTCAGAACATCATAGTTAATGAATTCAGAAACNGATGCNTTGTCATCATCTGTGGCAACTACCTCGATTGTGAAAGTNCCTTCTTCTTCAGGAGANAAGGTACAGTAAGGTCCGTACAATCCTTCTTGACAAGCACTATCAGGCCATGATATAGTGACATACTGTCCTTCTGGAGAGACAGTATCGATGTCACCACTATCTGATGCATTGAAGGTAATCGGTTGTCCAGCATACACCGCAGGTGTCTCAGTTGTAAGGTTCACATATGGGTCACGGTTTAGGACTGTAGCGTTCATTATCATGTGAACCTCGTCAAGTTCATCATCCACTAGAACTAGTTTTACTTCCCAATCACCATCATCCACCCATGACCAGTTAGCCATACATGATGTGGAGTCGATATATTCCGTACGAATTCCATCTTGAATCTCAAAGTAACACTCGACAGGACCTCCGTCTACGTCATAAGATGCTGATGCGTCTATTGTTACATTCTCAAATGTGTATACATTGTCTGCAAGTGTCATCACTGCGACAGGCATTCTACCGATGTAGATATCAAGTGAAGCAAAATTGTTGGTTCTGTTTGCATCTGCAGTGACAATCTCGTCCGGGTCGACGACAAACGAAAGTGTTTGAATGCCGATTGCTGCATCGCTAGGTACGGTCCAATTCACGTCAACTCTGCCTTCAGAATATGGAGCCAGTGCAGGTAAATTTCCTCTTATGGTAGTGCCGTCAGGGGTTGTAATTTCCATTTCAGTTGCTGGCGAGGTTAGTACTCCTCTGTTTTGTGCAGGAACTGAGAAGTGAATACTGTCGCCTGGTAATGCATTGTATCCACTGGCTTGGTTGAGAACGGTTGAATCGTTTCCTCTAGTTCTAGTTACAATCATTGATTCTGCCTGTGCGACTAAATCTACTCCGACTACGGACAGGTCCATCACTATAGTGGCGGCGCCAACGATTTTATTCACAGGGTCCCAAATGATTACACCATTGCTAGTCCAATCATCGGAAGCAGGAGAAGAATCTTGGAAGTATCCAACATCGAGATCTGGAGTAACTTCTCCATTACTATCCGTTGTTAAACTCATTACGGTGCCATCAGATTCGTATCTTAGCTGCAAATTTGTACCTACTTCGTCATTACCGTTAACAGTCATGTGACCTACAACTTCTTCAGTTGCATTTGGCAAAATTGCAACAAATTCTGGTGTGACTTCGATATTGACATTCCTAATTCCTGGAGAAGAAGCAATGTCCACTCCACCAGAGTCAGACGGCGTGTATGTCTTCAGTTTCCAATCGATTTGGAATCCGGCTGGATTAATCAGTCTCTGCCAAGCGTATGACCTAACCGCTGGGCAGTACCACTCAAACCCACCTGGAGTTCCAGTATTGTTCCAGTTGTTGACCTTGTATGAGTCAGAGCATCCAGTGTAATCAATACCTGAGCCATCTTCAGAAGGCTCGCCATCTGCGGTGACTTGGTATGTTGTATTGTCTTCAACGAACGGCGAATCAAAAGTTGTTGGATCAAAGTAATCAGAAGACCCTGTTACATTTGTGCCGGAGTCATAGGTGCTAGTCCATTGGTCGCCCGTCCTGAGAGGGAAATCGTATTTCTCTCGTGGAGGTTCGTAAACGGTTCCAAATGTGATGTCTGCTAGATCCTGAGTAAGGAATCCGATGTTGAATGGAGCAAAGCCTACTTGCAATCTGAATTCTGAATCCCACATAGACAGGTCATTTGCTCTTAGGATGTCAGTTCCATCATAATCGATGTCTAGTCTTCCACTGACTCCCTCAAAGGTTGCTCCACTGTTTCCTGAGGTGAATTCACCCTCGATATCTAGTTCGTATACCACTGTTTGAACACCCTGTATGTCCTCGAATCTTATGTCGACAACTTCCATCGTTGTGTCGCCAGTAAGCGTGTTTAGAGAAGCAGAAACGTTAGCTTGCTGAATCAAAGCAGCAACATCGAATTGGGTCTCATACACCCATTTGTCACCGATTCGCCACGTAGGAACATCGTGTACGCCATTGTTCTCTTCACTGAATTTGACGGATTCAGGAGCATCTAATTCTTCTAAGATCGAGAGAGGCCCATACGCTGTCATCAGAACTAGGATAAAGATGGGAATAGCCCTTCGCATACACATACGAGGACATCATTACATTTCATAACTTCCGTCATCGGTTTGTTGCATTTCTGTATACTGGTGGCCATAATGCTGCCATTGTTCCATGCTCCATCCATCGGGCAAGCCTTCATCAGGAATTGGAGGTGCTTGTGTGGTGTTTTCGGGCTGCGGTCTATCAGTATCTAATGCTCCGAAAACATTCATCGCTGGCGCTTCTAGCGGTGCTTCGATAGTTGGAACATCATCATCATCCCAAACAGATTTCTTCTTTTTCTGCCCTCGCTTCAGTAACAATGCTATTCCAGCAATAATTATCGCAATCAGCATAAGTTGGATGAAAGGATTTGCATCTTCACCAGTTAGCGATTCCATAACTTCCTCGAAAGCAGTCATGTCTGGAGAGTCTACTTCAACAACCATGGTTTTACTACTTGGTTTCAGAATTTCTTCGTCCCAAACAATAGCTTTGATTTTGAATTTACCAGCACGAGGGAATTTGTATTCGACTTTTGATCCCACTATGTCGGCATCATTGTCTTTGATTCCGTCTCCATCACTATCTACTGAACAATCTACATCCCATACTACTGTGAGGTATTCACGATCGATTATGGAATCCCTAGTTGCGGATGCATCTAGAGTAATCGACTCTCCTGCAACCGCTTTGCTTGGTACATTTGTAATAATCATCGGAGGTAGATTCAGAACAGTAATTGATGCTGAAGATGAATTTCTAGCTCCATTGTCATCGGTAGCATGGAATACAACATTGTAGACTCCGGCATTTTGCCATGACCAAGTTAAGTCGTTTCCTTCTACATCACAATCATCGTCAGCAGAACCGATTCCGTCAGTATCTGCTCCTGGGTCGACATCCCAGCATACGATTAGTTCATCCATGTCAGAAACGGTGTCCCAAGCTACTCCTGAAAGACTGACACTTTGTCCCTCGGCAACTGCCATCACTTCTGGTAATTGCTCGATTTGTGGTTCCATGTTATGGACATCTACCCAGCGCTCAACCCAGCCGCTATCTTCGCCTTCTGAGTCGATTGCCTTAACCAAAATAGTCTGCATTCCAGCGTCTGTCCATACAGTCGGAACCCTTGATTCTCTTCCATCTGTACTTACGCCGAAAGACCACTCATAGCTCAAACCAGATAAGTCGTCGATTGAATCTTCAGCTCTTGCAGATAGTTCAACCACTTGGTCCTCCAGAACATGCCAAGTCATTTGTCCGCTTGCTTCGATAAGGTTGTTATTTTCATCCCACATTGCTACTGCGACATCATGTGGTGCAATATTGGTAAACTCGATGTCAATGGTTGCATATGTTTGGTTGCCATCATCATCAGTTCCTACGGCAGTGAATGTGTGTAGGCCTTCCTCCCATGCGGTAGTAGTACAAACTCGAGTGTAGTATCCCTCTTCACACTGAGCGTTTGGCCAGTGTATGTCTACCAAACCGGGCCATGGGTCCTCAGAATCAGAATCGTTTGCAAGTACGTACAATGTTACTGGATGTTCTACTCTAACTTCACTTCGTTGTGAGAAAATCGAAACACTAGGTGCGCGATTTCTAATTTCTACTTCTACAAGTTGGATGGTAGAGTCGCCTTCTTCATCGGTGACCGTGACAAAAATCGAGAATAGACCATCGTCAATCCAAGTCCAATTTACTGAGCATCCATTTCGCATGATTTTCTGATTAGCAGTAGAACGTGTGCCATCGTCGAATTCAATGTCGAACACACACCAAACTTCGCCTCCATCTGCATCGAATGACTGAGAAGCATCGATTAGGATTTTTTCATTTGTCCACGCAGTCATGTTTTCACCAACGAAAGTAGGAGAACTGCCAATGAATATTGGAAGGATGCCAACATCGTTTGCAGAATCAGCGTCGTTTGGATTCAATAACTGACGGTCAACTTCCCACTCAATCGTTTTGTTATCTATACTGGCGTTGATGTCGACCAGCCATTCTATCTCGAATATGTATTGTTCGTAAAGTGCTAGTGCAGGTAATGATTCAGTTATCTCAAAGCCATCGGGATAAGTTATGTGAGTTGTAGTCGGGTTGCTTGTGGTAATTCCACGGTTGTAGACCGGTAACTGAATTGTAAGGTGGTCGCCAGGCAGAACATTGAATCCAGAAATTGAGTTCAAAGTGGTTAACTCACCGCTACGGTTTCGCAAAATGCTAGCTCGCTCATACGCCGCAACTAGATCAAGACCTACGATATTCTCATCCAGAGTAATGGTTGCAACTCCATACATTCCATTGCTAGATGCTACAATTCCATGGCTGGACCAGTCAACAGTGGTTGCTGAAGTATCTGTAGCGTCTCCAACTTGAACTAGTGCCCAAGCACTGCCATTGGCAGCAGTTACTGCCGTAGTTGAGAATCCTTCAGCCTCATGTCTAATCTCTACAGTCTGTCCTGGTTGAGGAGTTCCTGATGAGTCGGTAACGTTAGCCCAAACCTCAATTGGAGTGTTTAGTGCAGTAATCTGAGTCGATAAATCAACATCGAGATTCATGTTTCGATTTCCAGGATTGGTATTTGCAACAACTCCTGTTGATGCAACTGGCATGTATTGTTTCAATCTGAAATCAATGACTAAGCCAATGTCTTCCTCAGTATGAGACCAAGCATAATTTCTGACTTCTGGGCAGAACCACTCGTAGGATGTTTCAGTACCATTGTCGTCATAAGAGGTCAATTCATATGACGCATTACATCCACCGTAAGCGATTTGTTCCCCAAGGCTGTTAATCGGTTTGCCAACATCTGTAATTTCCCAATTGGTGTGATTTGCACCACTTGTCGGTTGTGGGAACGGAGTGATGTAATCTGAGGAGCCAGACCATGCTGTAGATGAAACATAGGATGTGTTCCAAGTTTCTCCAATTCGCAATGGGAAATCGTAATTCTCGCTCATCGGGTCATAGGTTGTTGAGATGGTTATGTCAGCAATTTGTTGAGTCAGCGATGAGATTCCATAAGGAACATATCTGACGTCGAGAGAAAGGTCTGTGGATAGTTTTGCCAAGTCTGAAACTCTGCGAACCTCATCTACTTGGAATTGGATGAATAGGTTCCCAGTATAGCCTTCAAGAGCGACACCGCCTTTATCGAAGTCTGCCTTGGATGATGTTTCATACACCAAGGTAGAAACGCCATCAATATCTACTTCTGACACTGCATCAACCGTTGTTGTAGCATCTCCGTTGATTGTTCCAACAACCGCATCGACACCTGCGCCCTGAACTAGAACAGTAGGGTCGAATGAACCTGCGTAAACCCACTTATCTCCAACACGCCATGTAACCGTGTCACTGACCCCCGGGTCTTCACTCCCGAGGCCGCCCGCTTCTACCTGCGGGACCACAACTAATGTGGAAAGTAGGAGGATGATTACCACCCCCAACTCTCTGCGCATGAATGCTTATGGTAACGGGGAATAGATATAGATGCGGGCGTCAAGTAAAATCGAGATTTTTGTTAAATTTCTGTAAAATGTACTACTTCAACGCATTTTGCTGATTTTAAGGCATAGGCTCATGTCTGAGGCCCAACTCGCCAGAACATGCGCTGGTTTGCATACAACGGCGATGCCGATGGCATTTGTTCGATGGTGCAATGGGGATTGGTGCATGGTGTTGATGGAAATCGCATCACTGGTGTCAAAAGAGACATCGAGTTGCTAAATCGAATAGAACCAAGTCCTGATGATGAAGTAATCGTAATGGATATTTCACTGGCTCGCAACCATTCCATGGCACAGAAAATTGCGCAAGATGGAGTAACGATCACGTGGTTCGACCACCATCTTGCAGGTGAAAAGATTGAGTCAATCAGCGCACATATTGACACTTCAGACAATGTCTGCACAGCTAGGATTGTAGAGCAATACCTTGGTGTGGAATCTAATTGGGCTCAAGTTGCATTGCACGGTGACGGTTTATCCAAGCACTCGTCAAATCCAGGGTACAGGGAGTTAGGTGAGTTACTAAATTACAATGGATATGGTGCAGATTTGACAGATCTGCATTTCCATCCAGATGAATTGATGATGAAATGTCTAGAGTCGAAAACCCCTGAAGATTTCATGCTTTCATCTGCTTTTACGAAACTCAAGAAAGGATTTGCATCTGACATTTCTAACGCAGATAATATTGTAGAAAAAGACGGTTTTTTCCTGTTGCCAAATGAAGCATGGGCTCGCAGAGTGGTTGGAGTGATGGCACACAGAATCAATGAGAAAGGTTCTGGTCCACATGTAATTGCAATCGATAAAGGCGACACATTCCAAATCTCGATGCGAGGTCAAAGCGGAATCGGGGAGTTGTGTGCAATGTTTGGAGGAGGAGGTCGTGCTACGGCTGGAGGCATCGATAATCTGCCGAAGGCAGAGATAACAGCCTTGATGAATGAAGTCAACTCCCGCAGGTCTGCCTGAGGTGCTTGTATGCAAGACAGAATGACTCATCTTCAGAGATTGGAAGCCGAGGCTATCCACATCATGAGAGAGGTCGTTGCTGAAGCAGAGAACCCAGTCATGCTGTATTCGATAGGGAAGGATTCCTCGGTTATGCTTCATATTGCAATGAAGGCGTTTTATCCAGCAAAACCACCCTTCCCAATAATGCATATCGACACAATGTGGAAATTTTCTGAGATGATTGGATTCCGCAATAAGATGGCCGAGGACCTTGGTTTGGAATTGATTGTCCACATCAATCCAGAAGGCGAACAGATGAAAATGAACCCATTTGTTCATGGCTCTGCAAAGCATACAGATGTGATGAAAACTCAAGGATTGAAGCAAGCATTAGACAAACATGGCTTCGACGTCGCATTCGGTGGAGCGCGCAGGGATGAAGAAAAATCTCGAGCAAAAGAAAGGATTTTTTCATTCAGAAATGAAAACCATCACTGGGATCCAAAAAGGCAGCGCCCAGAGCTTTGGAATGTATACAATGCACGAAAGAATCCAGGAGAAACCATCCGAGTTTTCCCTCTTTCAAATTGGACAGAATTAGATATCTGGCAGTATATACACTTGGAAAAAATCCCAATTGTACCGCTGTACTTGGCTAAGCCTAGACCTGTTGTCGAGAGAGATGGAGTTCTGATTCTGGTCGATGATGACCGCTTGCCAATGGAAGAAGGTGAAGAGCCAATGATGAAAACCGTCCGATTCCGCACACTTGGCTGCTATCCGCTAACCGGTGCGGTTGAGTCAGATGCGGATACATTGCCTGATGTAATTCAAGAAATGTTGTTGACAACTACTTCAGAGAGAGAGGGTAGAGTAATCGATTTCGATAGCACCGCCTCTATGGAGAAGAAAAAGCAAGAGGGGTATTTCTGATGGTCCACGTCAGCGACCTAATCTCAGAGGACATAGAGTCCTATCTTGCTGCACATGAGCAAAAGGAATTACTGAGATTCATTACCTGCGGTTCTGTCGATGATGGTAAGTCTACACTAATTGGTAGAATGTTGTATGAATCACACATGCTATTCGACGACCATCTGGCTGCATTAGAAGCAGACTCGAAGAAGGTTGGAACTCAAGAAGGAGAAATCGATTTTGCTTTACTCGTAGATGGGCTTGCTGCAGAAAGAGAGCAAGGAATCACAATCGATGTAGCTTACAGATTCTTTTCTACAGACAAGAGAAAGTACATCGTTGCCGATACCCCAGGGCACGAAGAATATACTCGAAACATGGCAACTGGAGCATCTACTGCGGACGTTGCAATCATTCTAGTTGATGCTAGCCAAGGTGTTCTTACTCAAACTCGTAGGCATTCATTCATCGTTTCAATGGTCGGCGTTAAACGAATTATTCTGGCTGTAAACAAACTGGACTTGGTAGATTACTCCGAGGAAGTTTTCAACAAAATAAAATCCGATTATCATGAGTTTGCCAGCGAAGCACTCACTCTTGAGGAGATTACTGCCATACCAATTTCAGCTCTGAAAGGAGACAATATCGTTGAGTCCAGTGAGAACACGCCATGGTATGACGGGCAGTCTGTTATGGAATACCTGGAAACTGTCGAAGTTGCAGCAAGTTCTCAATCACGCTCATTCAGAATGCCAGTTCAATGGGTAAATCGTCCTAATCGGGAATTCAGAGGATTCACAGGTCTGATCGGTAGTGGTTGCATTTCAACAGGTGATAGAATCAGAGTTTTACCTAGCGGAACAGAGTCAACTGTTGCTAGAATCGTAACCTATGACGGCGACTTAGAATTGGCAGGTGCAGGCCGCTCAGTTACACTAACTTTGACAGATGAAATAGACATATCTCGTGGCGACATTATCGCTTCTGCAGATTCTCCTTGCAGTAGTGCAGACCAATTCCAAGCGAGAATTCTATGGATGGATGATTCTGCAATGATGCCGGGCCGAGAGTACCTGTTCAAATCTAATTCACAGACTTCATCGATGACTCTTGGTCGTCTGAAGCATAGAGTCGATGTCAATACACTGGAAGAATTACCTGCTAAAGTTCTGGATATGAACGAAATAGGAATTTGCAACATTTCTCTTTCATCTCGTATAGCATTCGATCCTTACGATGCAGACCCAGTGATGGGTGGATTCGTTATCATTGACCGTATGACAAACAATACTGTGGGAATGGGATTGATTGATTTCGCTTTGCGCAGAGCTGACAACATCCACTGGCAATCTATGGATGTCACAAAGCAGAGCAGAGCAGAACAGAAGAGTCAGCGTCCTCGCTTGATTTGGTTCACTGGGCTTTCCGGTTCTGGAAAATCGTCTATTGCTAATATCTTAGAAAAGAAGTTGCAAGCGATGGGTCGCCACACGATTACCCTTGATGGAGATAATATTCGACACGGATTGAACCGTGACCTTGGATTCACTAAAGCAGACCGTGTAGAGAATATTCGCAGGGTTGGTGAGACATCCAAGTTGATGGTCGAAGCAGGACTGATTTGTATTAGTTCATTCATTTCTCCTTTCGCATCAGAGAGAGAAATGGTTCGAAGCATGATGGATGAAGGTGAGTTTGTCGAAGTCTTTGTCGATACTCCACTCGAAGTCTGTGAGCAAAGAGATGTCAAAGGCCTGTATGCTAAGGCTAGAGCGGGAGAGTTGCCTAACTTCACAGGAATCTCTAGTCCGTATGAATCTCCACAAGACCCAGAAATCAGAATTGATACTACTCAAGTAAGTGCAGAAGAAGCTGCAGAGCAGATTATCGATTACTTGAGTCGCTCTTGAATCCTCTTGGCGACTTCGTCCCATTGAAGGGAATCTCTCAGTTCAATTATGGCTTGTTTTGATGTGTCGAGATCTTCTTGAGATAGCATGGAGATACTTGCGACAATATCCTCTACAGTTCCACCTCGCATTCTTATTGCGCCATTCACATCATCAAAAATTGGAATCGGAGAAACCGCTATTGGAACACCTGAGGCAACACCCATTCTGACTGCTCCTGATGCTGATTCTTTGGTGTTCTGATAAGGGAAAACCAACAGTTCACACTTTGCTAGAGTAGCGATTGCAACATCATCGTCCAAGAAATCAGTCACTAGTTTAACACGGTCTTGCAGACCTTTGCTTTCGATGATGGAATTGATTTTTTTCTCGGTATTACCAGTACCCTCTCTTGTAGCGCACAGCAATAGAAGTTGATCCCAGCCAGGCAATCTCTCGAATGCTTCAACTAGTTGCAATTGGCCTTTGTGCGGTAATAAGAATCCAAAGGTCCCCATCACTCTACCTTCAATCGGTAGAGTTTCTGCTGAATCTGAAGGTGGTGGGTATATTCCATGAGGAATCATTACGACATTCTCTGCAATCCCTAGTTTTCTCAGGTTTTCTACATCGGCATTTGTGTGAACCATTACAGTTGAACAGGTTTTGAGCCCTTCAACAGCTTTCTCGATTCTTTTGCTAGGGAAGATGATTGAGCGGTCGCGTGTGTTGTGCATTGTGATGAATACTTTGACATCCATCTCATTCAATTTCATCAACAATTCATTGAGATAAGAGAATCGAAGCAACCCCGGTTGGTGCTGGATAACAACGGTTTCAATCCCCTTTGCAGCAATTTGAGCAATTATGCCTCCAAAGAAATTAGAATCTCTTTGCCAGCAAGGTATTGCGCCTTCTACATCGCCTTCTCCAGATTGACACATTACGACAACATCATCCATCTGTTCTACTAAGAAGCGAGAGTAAGTTGCAATACCACACCTGATTCCCCAGGTGCTTATCCAACCTATCATGTTCATCACTCCTCGAAGTCAAAGTTCTGATATGTCTCAAGAATTGATTTGACATCTTTAGAACGTGGCGAGTACTTCTTTTTCCTTTCACGCAAAGCGAAACCGGTCATATTTACATCCACTCCAATGGATTGGAAGGCTTCGTTCGCTTCTTCATTTGTGTAGGGGTATCGCAGGAATGCGATTTTGTCAACACCTTCCTGCTTGGCTTGTCTGAAACTTTCTAGGAACATAGAGAAGCCCACGGGATCTTCAGGGAATGACTGAATAAATCTCGTCAGAGGAATTTCAGGGGCATTGATTCCTAAGCACATCTTTGCAGCGTTGGCGGTTAGGAATTTCCTGCGATCCATCGAGCGAATTGCATCAAGATAGTCTCCGTGAATAACTAGGATAGGTTTCCCTACACTAGTTCCGGGGTGCTGTTTGTGGCAGATAAGCCCGTAATTCTCGGGTCTTGTTCTCAAGCCCTGCTTTTGCATGTGGTCGCAAAGAGCGTTAGACGCTACGCCACCATGTGAAACAACCCAGACATCGATGCTTTCAGCGTCGACCTCACTAGGTCCTAATGGCCGCATTGAGATCACAGCAAGTCTGCTAACTCGTCTTGGATAATCTGTACTGCCTCAAGAATCTCGTCCTTGTGGCGAGCACCGGTGATTACCATCTTACCTGATCCGAAAATCAGACAGACTACCTTAGGATAGTCAAGGCGATAGATTAGACCAGGGAACTGCTCCGGCTCATACTCGACTTTGTCGAAAGGTAAGTGGAAAGTTAGGTTGTTCAGGTTCAACTTACGTGGCTGGCCAGCTTGTGGTTCGCCGGTGAACTTGTCATTTCCGTCGTAGTCTTCTGGGTAGTGAAGAGCATAGGTTGCGACCATGTTTTGAACTTCAATTTCAACATCCTTTAGGTCCCATGTTGTGATTCCAGCAGAGCGTAGATCGTTGATCATGCGCTCGATACCGGTGTGGATGTTATCCTCGTCCTTTCCACCGGTGCACACTGCACGTCCGGAACGGAACATTAGGATAGCAAGTTTAGGGTCGGATACACGGTATACTACACCAGGGAATTGCTCTGGTTCGTACTCACAATTCAACTGAATTGCAATGTCTGGCAGGTCTAGTTCTTCCGCTACTCTTGTACTAGCAACGACGTTCACTACTGTTAAACGGTCCTCATCGTTCATAAAAGGGCCGATTATAAACCCCTATATAAAGCAGAGTACCTATTCATTCGGTCTCCAAAGAGGAGAATTTTCGTCTTCATCAACAGTCATTCCTGGTGCAGCAAGTTTGCTAATTAGGGTCCTTCCCCCTGCTAGCTCAATTGCTTCACTGGTCAACTTAGGGTTCCTAGTCAATGCAATCATGCAACCTCCGCCACCTGCGCCGGTTAGTTTGACTCCAAGCGATGTGGGTGCGGCAGCAGTGATTAGCGCTTCCAGTTCAGGACATGATACTCCGATGCTTCTCAACAAGAGGTGGTTCTCGCTCATCGCCCGCCCCACCGATTCCATATCTCCTTCCATCAGTGCTGCAATGCCTCTGCGAGCAACGATACCTATGGTCTCTATCTCTCGCATTTTCTCTGGCTGATTTTCTAGAAGTTTTGCCACCTTTGCAACCTGTTCAGAAGTTGGAGCATGGATCCCAGTGCTTCCAATTACTAACCACACATCGTCAATATTTGATAGCTCAACAGAATGAACTTCCCAAGAAACATCGTTCAATTTTCTGGAATAGAGCCAGTTCAAATCATCCTCGACTTTATCTGAAAGTACGATGCAACCACCGTGCGCACATGTGCTAGAATCCATCGGTGATGCTCTTCCACCCTGTGCATATGCTTCTACAGCATGAGTTAGAATTGCACACTCGTCTTCATCAACAGATTTAGCACCGTATTCTACAGAATCGCCTTTGGTAAATTCCCACGGCCCGTCATAGACATTATTTGGTCTTGCAGCAGTCCATCCTTCAGCCCAATCATCATTCTTGATTTGACGCCCTTTGGCGCAACGTAATGCGGCACTTGCAGCTACAGAAAGTGCTGCGGATGAACCCAAACCACTTGCTGCAGGAATATTTCCTGAAATTTTGATAGAAAGTGGTGGCCCACCGTCCCATAGGCGTTGTCTCAATGCTTCGACATGGGGATGCCTTTGAGGGTGAAAAGACATACCGTCAATTCTCCAGTCATCGCTTAATGCTAAACTCACGCTCATTCTTTGATCGATTGCTACAGCAACCGCAGGCTGGCCATAAACAACGGCGTGCTCTCCGAAGAGAATACACTTGCCGGGCGCGCTAGCCTGCACCATGTATACCGGTTGTGGAGGAGGTACTTTGCCGTTGGGTTGAAGGAGTGAAGACTCTTCGTGTGGCTGATGCAACACCCACTTGATGTCAGCTATGCTGGTATTTCTGGTTGGTACATTCTTCTAATTCTAGGTGTTGTGTCTATCGGTTTCTTCACTTATCAAGTGCAAAAGGCCACAAGATTGGTACTACTTGGCGCTAAAGATAACCGCTTTGATTCGTGGGGAGCGCGTCTCAAGGAAACCGCTAGTGTTTGGCTAGGTCAAAAGAAAGTCCTTGAAGACCCAGTCGCGGGTGTAATGCACGTACTGATGTTCTGGGGGTTCTTGATGTTGTCAACAGACATGTTTGACCTCGCAAGTGGGAATAGATTCAGCGAACATTTGCTTCCCGACATCATCAACCCTCTTTGGAATGGAATGGTAGAATTGGGATATACCAGTGCACTGATAGGGTGTTTCCTTGCATTAAACCGCAGAGTTTTGTTCACTCCTGAGAAACTTAAGGGTAAGAGCCAATTGGAAGGAAATATCATTTTGTTACTGATAATGACCATCTGTACAACCGCATTCGTAATCGAAGCAGGAGAAGGTCCAGACCCGATTTACGAAATGATTGGTGCCTGGGTTGCAGATAGTTTTACTATCACTCAGTCAATTGTTAACTGGGCATATTGGGCTCACATGTTGGCAATTTGCACATTCATGTTTTTGATTCCATTATCCAAACACATGCATCTGGTAATGGCACTACCGAATGTATTCTTCTTCGATACACAACCAATGGCAAAGATGCGTCCACTACAAGTCGATGAAAACGGTACAGCCGTATCACTAGATGATCTTGATTTGGAAACATTCGGTGCATCTCAGTACACGCAACTAACATGGAGGAGCTTGATTGATGGTTGGGCATGTACTTCCTGTGCTCGATGTCAAGACGTTTGTCCAGCATATGCTTCAGGTAAGGACCTGAATCCGATGCAAATTATCCACGATGTACGTTCCTATGCGAATGAACACTCGCAGCTGTTAATGAAAGGAGAGACTCCTGAAGAAGACATAATTTCACGATTTGGTGAATCAGCAGTATGGGCTTGTACTACATGCAATGCGTGTGTTGACGTCTGCCCAGTAAACATCGAGCACGTTCCAAAACTAACCGATGCTCGCCGCCACTTGATGATGGAGAGAATGGAATTCGATGAATCGGTAGAGGACACAGTAATGCCTCTTATGATGACAATCGAGAATCTAGAGAGTGACTCCAATCCTTACGGCATTCCAATGCACGAGAGAGGAGATTGGGCTGCGGACCTAGATGTCAAGGTCGCAGAACCTGCGGAATACATCTACTTCGCAGGATGCGCTGCTTCATTCGATGAGCGTAACAAGAAGGTTGCAAGAGATACAATCTCAATCATGAAGGAAGCTGGATTGGATGTTGGTATCTTAGGTATGCAAGAAGGCTGTACTGGTGACGCTGCACGCCGTGCTGGAAACGAATATCTGTTCCAGATGCTTGCGGAAACCAACCTGGCAACTTTCGAAGAAATTGGTGTCAAGAAGATTGTAGCCTCCTGTCCTCACTGTTTCCACACATTGGGAACTGAGTACAAGGACTTCGGAGGCCAAGACATCGAGGTCATGCACCACTCGCAACTGATTAATCATCTTCAACAAGAAGGTAAACTTCCTGAACCTAAGCATGATGGAAATGTCACCTATCACGATCCTTGTTATCTTGGGCGTATTGGTGGCGAGTTAGATGCGCCTCGTTCTGCAATCGGTGGCGTAGATGTTGAAACCGAGAACCATGGTAGAGGTTCATTCTGCTGTGGCGCTGGTGGAGCACAAATGTGGATGGAAGAGCACGTTGATGAAGGATACGACCGTGTCAATATCATTCGCTCCAAGGAACTAGCTGCTACCGGTGCAGACACAGTTGCCGTTGGTTGCCCGTTCTGTTCTACTATGGTTACAGATGGCCTATCCTCAATTGGTTCAGAGATGGAAGTCAAAGATATCGCTGAAATCGTCTGGGAACAAATCAAGGTAAACGATGCAAAGATTGAGGCAGCAAAGGCTGAGGCTTGAGTTCCTCAGTTTTATGCCTCAGCATAAGCGAATAAGGTTGCTAACATTGTACTCGGCTCTTGGTTCCCAGTCCTGATTATATTGATGTCAACGCTACAGCCTCCGTTAGAGCCGTCACATAAGTCGTAAGCACCTTCTGAGATTGTTATTTCTTCACCTGTGCTCCAGTAGTCGTCGTCATCTCTTGTATATGTGCAGTCGGAATTTTCATCAGCACTATCAACTTCCACACAGGCCATTGATGCCCCATCTTCAATTGCGATGTAAATCTCTAGTTCAGCCCAAATTAGGTCGCTTCCTTGTGTCATAACAATGTGTACTAAATCATCACCAGATGCGTTAGACATTTGACCTGCAGCGTCTCTACTAGAGAATTGGAATGTATCTAGACTGCCGCCTGAAGATTCATCATAATCTAGGGAATATTGGCAACCCATGGGGCCATCATCCTTGATGGAATCGCTCTTATCTTGGAACTCATCCTCCCAATTTTCCGCATTTTGCATGCTCATGTTGTAATCTGGTGGATCTATATCGCTAACGAAGATTTCACAAAAATTACTGTCATCTCTCATAATCATACCCTTTTCATAAGGATATATTTTGATACATTCTTCATCACCATCATCATCGATGCAAACATCGTAGTAATTTCCTTCGTCTGTGACGGTAGTCTCAAATTCCATTTCCAAGAAACAAAGGCCGTCATTTTCTGTTAGCGTGAACTCTTCCCCTTCAAAATCATCATACATATCACAAGCACCATCGTATTGAGTCATTACAATCGAGATGGAGTCCTCTTCAAACATGTATCCAAATCCATCATCGCTCCAATAAACTTCGCCAAAGAAGTCCGGTTCTGTTAGATAGTCATAGAGGAAATATCCTCCAGTACCTACTCCACCGAGGACCAATACAGATACAACTGCTATTGTCCCCATGGACATACCGCCGCCGGCAGCAGCAGCTCCGCCAGCAGTTACTGTTCCAGCAACTAAGCCACCTGTTGGAGTCCCTAATCCTCCTGATGTCATCGCCCCTAATTCTAGACTTCCAGGAGGCGCTGGGGCTAACATAGAAATCCCTTGAGAAGGGCCTTCGAAATTTGGATAATATTGTTGAGTAAAATGTACTGCATCAACATCGCTATATCCTTGTTGCTTGAGACTCTCAAAATATTGGTTAGGGTCCATAGCCTATCTACGAAGCGATTTCTAATAGCGTTTGGCACGTTTTTGAAATACAGGAAATCCTACAAAATCAGCGAGGTAGTAACGTCCAAGTCTTGCAATCCCTCTCCAAAGGCTTCCCTTTCAGACGGTGTCATGTCGCCGCATTCTAGTGAATAATTGAGAACAGATTCTACTGCTTCAGGATGAAATTGAACGGTTTTTATCGGTCTTGTAGGATGCTTGCATACTGCGATTTCACAATGTTCTGCTGAGCCTACAACCTCCATTTCTCCCGAGTCAATAACATGGTCTTGATGAGTGAACAATTGTTTTGTTTTGGTACCGTCAGTGTATGTAACTTCAGCGATGAAGGATGATCCCTCATCTGCCCGAATAACTTCTCCTCCAAGCGCCTTGCAGATGATTTGGTGGCCAAAGCAAATGCCGTATAGAGGAACTTCGCATTCTCTGATCAATTCAGCAACGTCATCCATCCAAGGCTCCCACATGGATACATTCCTTCTACTGCCGGTGATTACTATTACATCTGATTCAACAGGCTTGTCAATCCTAATCCCGAAGCCATAATCTCTAGCCTCACTAGTATGTGGGGCCCAAAGTAGAACTTCATGTTCAGGGAAATGGCGCACGATTTCCTCCACACCTTTTTTGCCAAATGCTTCTCTTTCAGCGAGTAAATCAACAACCAATAATTGAGGCAAAATCACTCCTCCTCTTCATTTGGATGAATGTCTGCCTCAAAGGATTTCAGGGTTAATATGAAAGAAATTGCAAGTAGATATTCCATCGGTGCAGCCCAGTTTATCCATGGCTGAATCAGGTTCATATCATTCGTATCTAAGAATTCCGGATGCTTGTCAATCCCTAATCCAATCGAATATGTCATGCCAAAGAATGCAATGAACCCTAGTGCAATAGAGAAATATCTGAATTTCTTCCCTTTCTGACTCCCTTCTTTCATTGCTAAGTGAGTAAAAACTCCCCAGGCTAATCCGAAGTGAAATACATTCAATGCAGTAGTAATGTGTAATGTAAGGTGGTCATACATGTTCCAGAATGCCATCAGAGCTAAATTTCCTCCAACAAATATTCCGCTTAACAGAGACAAATGTATCCAATACCACCTTGTGCGAGATTTGTTGACTTGGAATAATCTCCACGACACATACATTAGTGCAATTCCAGTAAAGAAAAATCCAATTGTGAAAATATAGCGCTCTATTCCGGGATAGTCTGTTTCTGAAATGAAGAATGGGAATGCACGATTATTGCCCGAAATCAAATGAATGCTGGATGAAAGGAATATGGTGGCTAGAGGTAAGGCCCAACCTAGTCTTGCGGCTAGTTTGTCATCGATCATCGATATGCCTCCACAGTGTCATGGATACAATCGTCATAAGATTTCCAAGTAAGACCCAATTCTTCTTCAGCCTTTTTGCTTGAATATTTTGAGTCGCCTTTTGAGAACGATTTTGCTGCGGAGCGGGTTAGCAGTCTTTTGCCTGTGAACAATCCCATGAACCAATCTTGAAGCACCACTACTGGCAATAGCCAAAGCGGGATGCCAATCCTTGGGAATTTCATTTTTGGATACAATTTTCTTGCGCGCTTCAACAAATCATGGATATTACCATCTTGGTATGGCGCCAATACATACCTGCCATTCGCCTCATCAATTTCATAGGCTAGCCGGTGGGCTGTAGCCACATCATCCACATGAACGAATGCTAGAGGAATCTTTGGAACAACGGGGTATTTTCCTTTCATTGCATCTCCAATGATATCTGTAGAGGGTGTTGGTCGAGAGAATGAACCGCCAAGAACACCGCTTGGATTGATTACGCGCAAATCAATACCTAGCTCGTCTGCAAGTTCCCATGCACGTTTTTCAGATTCTGTCTTTGCCCGAGTGTATGGTAGGGAGAAGTTTGCATTCCAATTAGACTCATCCTTGACAATGCCCTTTGGAGAAGAACCAATTGCAGCAACAGATGATGTATATACAACTCGTTTGATTCCTTCTTTAGCAGCAGCTCTGAGAACATTCTCAGTGCCTTGATTAGCTGTATCAAGAATTAGTTGTCCATCTCCACTTGTAGCGTAAATTGTGGCTAAATGGAATAGTCCGGCGGCTCCTTTGAGTGCCGACGCCCAATCTTTGGGATTGAGGACATCTGCCTCCACGAATTCCATGTCCAATTTGGGGGCTTTGTCCAGTGAGCGTACTGTGCCTCGAACAGTGTAACCTGCTTCGACTAGCTGTCTAGCGAGGTTATTTCCAATGTGTCCGTTAACTCCCGTAACGACCACTAGCTCTTCCATGAAATCCCCCTCCTGTTGACTCTGAATAATACCATTGTTTGAATATATGTGTGCCACCCGCAGAACGATGCCTCTGCGTGTGCATGATACAAGACGCCGGGAAAAGGTGGATTTCACCACCATGAACCCTGGAATTGTCAACATGTATGTTTGTGGTGTCACTGTGTATGACCTGTGTCATTTGGGTCATGCTAGATGTTACCTAGCCTTCGATTTGATTCATAGGTGGTTGGAGAAATCTGGTTATGATGTAAATTATGTTCAGAATTTCACAGATATTGATGATAAAATTATCAATCGTGCAAATGAAACCGGTGAAGATTGGCGTGAGCTAGTGGAAAACAATATTGCAACATACTACCGTGACATGGATGCACTAAACATTCTGCGTGCAGATTCCTATCCAAGATGTACTGAGTATGTCGATGACATGATTCGAATCACTCAGGATCTAATAGACAAAGGTAATGCTTACGCAGCAGGCGATGGAGTATACTTCAGCGTAGAAAGTGCTCCCGAAAAGTATGGCCAGTTAACCGGGCAGAACATCGATGCAGTCCGTAGTGGTGCAGGCGGTAGAGTTGGAGGTACTGGCTCTGGAAAAAGAGATCACAAGGACTTCGCTCTGTGGAAATCGGCAAAGCCAGGAGAACCGACTTGGGATTCTCCATGGGGGCCAGGCAGACCTGGTTGGCACATCGAATGTACAGCGATGAGCATGGATGCCTTCGGACAACAATTCGACATCCACGGTGGGGGGCACGAACTTCTTTTCCCACACCATGAGGCAGAAATTTTCCAAGGTGAATGTCACACTGGATGCTCTCCTGTCGTACATCATTGGCTGCACAATGGCTTCGTGAATATCGACGGAGAAAAAATGAGTAAGTCATTGGGTAACTTCTGGACTATCAAAGATATTCTAGAAAAAGTGGACGCACTTGTGTTGCGTTTCTCTCTAATCAACGCACATTACCGCTCACCAATAGATATGAATGAACAATTGCTAAAGGATGCAGAAAAGAATCACACACGCTTGGTTGCTGTGTATAAGGCTGCATTAGAATTGGTAGGAGTTAATTGCCCTCCATTACCAGAGGGAGACATCACTTCTCAGGTACCTCTTGTCAAGAGTTTGGGATTATTGGAAAAAATGGCCCAAGGCTTTGCTATTGCAATGGATGATGATTTCAATACAAGAGAAGCCTGTGCTAAGGTCTTAGGCGCAATTCGAGAAATGAGTAAGATGCTTAGCGAATTGGAAGGAGATGATCTAGGTGCATATGCTCTACACTGTGTAGAGTGGCTTGAGGACACCGCTGGCTCAGTACTTGGTGTGTTACCAACACGTGAGCAAACTCTTGCTGAACCTGAAGATGACCCAAGAAGGGCAGAAATCGCTGACCAAGTTGAGACCTTACTAGCCAAGCGAACCGAAGCAAGAGCAGCAAAGGATTGGCCTGCAGCCGATGCAATCAGAGATGAATTAGCATCTCTGGGTGTAGTCGTAACCGATACTGCTGAAGGTCCAATTTGGGATTTAGTCTAATCCTTCGGCGGTTCTAATGGCGGTAGTTCAGGAATGAACGCATCAGAAATTTCTTCATGATCGACTTCCTTTCCTATGTCATTATCCTTGAACACAAAGATCGCCGTTATTGCAGCTATGAAAATAATGATCATTACAATTGTAAGAACTAGGACAGGGTCTGATTCGTCTGATTGTGCATCATCACTTGTATCCTCATCACAAATACCGACACATGTATCGTCTACAGTCGCATTGTTATCTTGATTGTTATCGCCAGGATTTGTGACTTCATATTCACAGGTTCCATCATCTTCATCTGCCTGGGAATTGTAGTTTAGTGCACTTGAATCAGTACATCCTTTCACAGGGTCTGATTCATCGACAGGCGGCTCGTTAACATAATCAGAATCTTCCTTGTATGGGCGCTCACCATTCTCATCGTATTCTACGTCATAGTAATCGTACAGTTTGGTCATATCAATGTGATAATTAGCATGAGATGAACGGTTCACAACATCGAAAAATCTGTCATCTCCAATCGTGTAAATTGGGTCTAACCCAACGGTGGATAAACGGTTCACTTCGTCTCTGTAATCACCGTCAAAGTTAGTTCCAAGCCAGTCTTCGATTTCAGAATCTGTCATACCAGAAACATCGTCCCAATTTGCTTTGATATCTTCGAAATCATTTCTCATGGCCATTGACAATCCGGATTCAATGTCCTCCCAAGTTTGCATTCCGTCAACTATGGATGTAGAGGTTACATCGATTGCTTTTGAGAATCCTGACCCGTTGATATATTCCCAATCGTCATCCTTCATTGCAGTCATTAAGTCAATGTCTCCGAATACAGGTTTTCCGTGAACGATTGTTAGGCGCACATCAGGATCGATCGCCTCAATCATATTGCGGTAAGGGTTCTCATGGAATGTGTCAAGAACGACAATATCAGCATACATTCCTGCCTTCAATTGTCCAACGAACCCTTCCCAATTACTAATCTCTGCAGGGTTGCTGGTAACCATTTGCACCAATTCATAATCAGAGAAGTGTCCATCCAGAACTTCTCTGTTCCACATATCTGCAACTTTCAATTCATGCAAGTTGTTCTTGGTTCCACTAGGCCCCCAGTCTGGTGCAATTGAGATTGTGATTCCTGCATTATCAGCAGCGACAACATCGGTTGTATCTCCATAAAGAACAAGGTTAGAGAATGGCGACCAAACCAAACCAGCGCCCGTTGTACCCATCTTGTTGAATTGACTTTGGTCCATGCCTGTGCCGTGAATTACTACAGTTTCATCCATTATCAGTCCTTTATCCCAAAGTGCATCAAACTCAGCATTACTGCTTGAGTCTACGCCTTCAGAAAGGTGTACGAACCAAGCATTGAGAGAACCTGATTGGTTCTGAGAAATTAGGTGGCTTCCAGAATAATCATCATCAGCAGCACCACAAACTGCACAGGTACTGATGCCATCTTGACCGAAATTGTATAGTTCAATATTCCTAGAAAGCATGCTATCCCATGCATCAGTACCACTTCCAGGTGAACCCTGGACTGCGGTTACGCCGCCCGCAACTGCTTGTACTTCGGCGTACTTCATCTGTTCAGCGGACATATCCCATCTGCTTCTTTGTTGAACGTTATTCTTCATCCAAGTGATACTTGGGCCATAATCCCAGTTATTGCCCCACTGGTAGCGATTTGTGTAACCGCCCTCTTCTGACTTTTGTGAATCAGAAAGGTGTACTTCGAAGTCCCAAAGAGGAATGTGATTGTAGTGCATGTGATTGTGCAAGTCGATTAGCCCAGGATAGATTGTAGCTTCTGTATCGTATACAGTGATGTTATCAGTGTTAATTGGTGGAATCTCTCCGTCTGCCCAAACTGCAATAATTTGACTTCCTTCAATCATTATGTTTCCATTTTCAATAACGCCTTGACCTGTCATTGTAACGATTCTGCCTTTGAGAATGTAAGTGTCTTCAGTATTGTCAGATTCAGTAAAACAGGTACCTTGGCGCTCTGAAGGGTTCGGGTCTTGCTTCCAAAGGCTACCATTGTCTGCGATTGTGTATACCTTGTCCCACCAAGAATCCTCACCAGGATATGTCATGGAATCGATGTGATTGCCTTCAGTATTCATCAAAGTCGCAGTATCACCGTCCCAATAGTCGAGTTCAATGTCGGTGTTAGCGCGATAAAAGGTGATACTTTCTCCTGCTTCGATTGTAGTATTCCAACCAATTCTACAAGGCGGGCTTCCGCCATCAGTCGAGTCATCAAGGATCCAATCAGAGATGTCGACCGATTGATTTCCGGTGTTTGTTATCATAATGTATTGATCGGAAAATGAACCTATGTCGCCATCGCCATTCCAATCGGTACCGTTGTATTGAGCAGATGAGGCAGAGACAAGAATCTCTTCGATAATGATTCCACCGTCCTCTGTAACCTCACTAGATGTAGGAATCGGAAATAAAGCAATGACGAGGATAAGTGCAATCATGGCTCTGCGCATGTTTTGTCGAGTGAGTAACAGCACATGAAGTAACCTGCTCCGGGATTTTTGCTAAATACATCACAACGATATCCTCAAAACCAACCTCTCATGCCCCTAGGTCATGCAAAGGGCGCTATTGATGCTGGTAGTATTACTTCCAGCAATGTTCTCCGGCTGTTTCGGAGAAGATAACATAGTCGAAGGCCCTGCAATTGAAGAGCCTGCATACCTTCAACCTTGGGAAAGGTCTGGTGAGACATACGATAACAGCGATGTATTCAGCAGAGTAACAGTAAACGGCTCCTACGGGATTGACACTGTTCGCAGCGTGTATGTCGAAGTTCCAACAATCACTGCAGCCGACGGTGGAGCTGGTTTGACCGGTGATGCTGTAGTGCACCTTGGCCTATGGTTGCCAGTTATCGAGGGATGTGATTGGGAAGCAGGCGAACTCTCTGATGATTGTCGCGTTCCAGTTATTGCTGAAATTGGACCATATTACAACGATGGAGATGTCGATGCACTAACTCCTGCTGACCGATTAGGTCGCTTCTTGATTGAGAATTACGTGCCACATGGATATGGGGTAGCACAAGTCAGCGTATTTGGAACTGGTGAATCGAACCACTGCATGGATCTGATGGGAACCGATGAGCAAAGAGGAATTGATGCTGCAGTATCATGGCTAGGTAGCCAAGGTTGGTCCAACGGAAAGGTTGGTATTATTGGAAAATCGTACGATGGAAGCACTCCTTGGCAAGCTGCAACCTTTGGCAACCCCTACCTCGCTACAATTGTTCCAATGTCCGGGTTAGTCGGTGTCCACGAACTGATGTGGCGCAATGGAAGTATGGAGGCAAGAGGTGCAATTATGCACAATGGTGTCTACGGCTCTTTCGGTATCGATGGTGATGCTGATGATGTTGACAATGCCTGTGAAGGATATGCAGAGGGCTACGCAAATGGTCCTGCAGCATATTTGCTTGGCAACATGGTCGACTATGCAGGTAACACTTACTGGACTGAAAGATCGTTCATGGGTAGGGTCCTAGAAAATTACAACGGTTCTGTTTACATCATTCAGGGAATGCAGGATTGGAACGTAGATCCACACATGGCATTCCCAATACACCAGCAAGTTGCTGACGCTGGAATAGAAATCAAGACTCTTGCAGGGCAATGGGCTCACGATTATCCTGACCGCGTTTCTGGACACAGTTCTCAAGGTGTAGGGCGTGGACAAGAAGCGTATCCATATACACTACGTTGGGATTGGGCTGATGAGATGCTATACTGGTTTGACTGGTACCTGAAGGGTGAAGGAGATGCACCAGTACTCGGCGTAGAAATGCAGGACAACCGTGGTGGATGGAGATTTGAGTCTACTTGGCCTTCAGAAGATACTCTCTACCTGCCAATTAGAGGAGATGAAATGAGTCCAAGCGGCGCATCCATTGGTAACCCGGTTACATTTGGTCCAATCACCATGTCATACGGTCCCTTTGAAAATGACACTTACATTTCTGGGATGCCAACCTTCCACATTTCTGCAACGCCGCATACCACTCAGAACGGTCACATTTTCATTGAAATGACAGATGATGCTGGAATTCACCTAGGTCATGCAGTAATGGATTTGAGATTCCATGCAGGTGGAAGGGATGGTGTTTTGCAAATAACCCCGTTCGAAAGTGTGATTGCCAAGACTGAATTTATGCCAATGGACGTATTTTTGGCGGCTGGTGAGACAATCCATCTTACAGTAACGCAAACTGGTGAGGACTATGTTCCAAGTCCTGCATCTACTGGTTGGTTCACAGTAAATTGGGCTGCATCCACTCTTACTCTTCCGATTGTTGACAGAACATGTGATGACTTGTTCCAAGTTCCAATGATTGAATATGGCGAGGAAGTAGGCAGAATTTGTTAATCAAAATCTACCTAAGATTGAGTTGAATACATTCTTTGCATCACCCTGTGATCTTTCGACAAGTCTTCTAACGATTAGTTCAGGAGTTGAACGTGCCAAGTGGTTTCTTCTTGGAGTTCTGTCAACAATAAGTTCGAGGTTCTCATCTAAGCCTCTCGCTTCAATTCCATCAGTTCGCAATTCTTTGCCCGCTGCTTCGATAATCGCTGGAGCAAGGTGAGTTACAAGCAGCATGCATGTACCGGGATGGGATTCGGCAGCCTCTAGCATTCCTGCAATGATTCTGGCGCCAGCACCTGGTTCAGTAATAGCTTCCAACTCATCTGCTAGAATCAGTTTGGAATTACTGTTGGAAACAACTTCTGCGAGTTGCATCAATGTTTGCTCAAGTGCACCTGCAGACTGCGTTCCACCCGCTTTAGCGAGGACGTGCAGAGATTCAATGCGGCCAACTTTAGCGGATTTTGCTGGGACTGGGAGTCCCATGTGGGCCAGTATTGTACAGTGTGCTAGCAATTCCAGCATGGTGGTTTTCCCACCACTATTTGCACCTGTTAACAAAGCGATAGATTGCTGGTCTCCATTATTTGCACAACTTCCTAATCCGTAGTCAACCGGGTCTGGAGTTCCATCGATTAGAAGGTGCCTTCCGGCCTTTATTGCAATTCCATGGTCGCTCATTTCTGGCATTATCGCATCAACGCTTCTAGCCCAGCGGCCAATGGTTAGCCATTGGTCTAATTCGACTAATTTCCTAAGAGATTTTTCGCATCTAGATTTCAAAGGAGCAAGTCTTCTTGCTAGAGAAATTAGGCGATCAGATTGAGTTGTTTTCCACAACTCTTCCAACTGTGAATCGATTCCATCAAGCGTAGTTCTGTCAACTTTAGTCGGCCATTCGCTCTTGAAAATAGTGCGTGGGCACTTTACCCCTACATTGGATAATAGAGATGCAATTTCATCGGTTGCGGATTCTATTGCTTGCTCTATGGCATCACTCGTTTGTTGGGCTAATTTTCGCTGTAGTGAGGCAGCATCAGCTAGTGCTTCCAACATGTCAGAACCAGACAAATCGAGTTTCACATTCTGCATTGCTTGGTCCACTTCATCGTGGATTCTCTTTTCCAATTCCTTTGCAGTAGGCCATAATTTGTCGCGAACATCGGCAATTGCTTCAGCATCTGCCTCATTTGCCATCTCATCGAGTAATTCGCGTAATTGTGTCATCCGAATTTCGTTGAAGTGTTTGTAGAACCCGTCTCCTTCAGGTAGTGTAGTTAGCAACTCCAAGGATCCTCTGTTATGTTCGAACCACCCTACACACTTCTCTGGTAGAATCATGTCTACTGAAGCAGATTCAGGAACTACTAACCATCCTTCTGGAGTTTGCGCAGGTCCGTCTGCACCAACCCAGGTTACAGATTTGAAAACCTTGTAATCCTTCCAAGTTTCTTGTTCAGACGGAGTCAGAACTCTACAGAATCTCTTCAGTTCATCAATAGGGTTCTTTGAGACTACAACTCGCTCATAGTTGCTCTCGACTTCACTAGGAATACGTAGTCCTTCGATAACGAAGTCGCATTCCATCGCCTGTGAGATGATTTCTCTTCTTGAGTTGATATCTCGAACCGGCATTAGATTTCGAAGTCTTGAGCGAGTAGATGCATTTACTGCGTGAGTTGCAATGTTCGCAACCAGTTCTTTGTGAAGACGCACAGATTCAGGCGTTGCTAGGAAATCCTCCATGCCATTCAGTGAGCGTGCAAGACTATCGGCACGCTTTAGGGAGACTCCTTCCACCTCTGCGATAATCTCGGTTTGCCCATCTGCAAGTAATTGCAAAACTTTGTCTTCAGTACCAAAATGGTCTGTTAATTTCCTTGCTAAGCCAGCACCTACACCCGGTAAAGCCTTCAGAACCATGGGCAAAATCGTTTGCCAAGGGGTTTTGAAGATAGGGGTCGCACAGACCTTTACTTTCACGATCCGACGATGGATGGCATTGGGACGTAAACAGGCATCTCCACTTCAACAGCGAATAGTGGGTCAGGGTCACTCGAGTCGTGATATGCAACTACGACTCCGCCATCATTCAGTATCGCTAATGATGCGAAATCGAAGCGGATGTCGTTTCCAGCTCCACTTGTAGAATCAAGGTCACCAAGTCCAATGTAAGTCAATGTATCAGGCGCCATAGATTCAGAATAATCTCTCACGTGGTATAGAATATCAACATCTGGCCCTGCAGAGGATTGGTATCTAACGTTCAGAACGAATAGGTCTAGCGCACCATTTGCTTGGAATTCCCATTCTTCAATCGCAGCCCAGTTGTCATCAGAATAGTTCTGAGTTTCCCATGTTGTTCCTCCGTCATAGGATAGGTGATGCGTGAATGTTGTGCCTGCTAGGCTGACACAATGCAAAGCACCTGTGGAATCTAGCTGGCAGTATTCGCTAGGGAACTGAACATCGTGCTTGTTCCAGTTCAATGATGTATCCAAGAATGCTGAAGTTCCATCACTGAAGTATTGAGGGAAGTAAAGGCCCCCACTAGGTAGAGGGAAAGACCTCATCTCTTTGTGAGGTTTGTTAACGTCGTAATATTCTCCAATGTTTGAGAAGTTCAAATTGACCTCTTCAGCCCCAGGGTTGGAATTTCGTCCTACGAATTGGAAATTGTAGTAATTCAGTCCATCAACGCTGATTTGTCCACCTGCATTCTGAGTTTGATGCCAGAAGTTGGACACTACCAGGCTCGCCCATTCTCCACTTCCGATGTTAGAAGAGATCGGACCTACTACTTCGACTTGCCATGATCGGTCATAGAACGGTTCAGTCATTCTGTTGTAACACCATGTCCATTCATCTTCGGATTCATCGTATAGTATAGCATAGAATTTGTCTAATTTTCCATCTGCTCCTACGTATGGGAACCAAGACATTGAGATGATATCGCCATTTGTTGCTTGAACGATACTACCCTCTCCAAGCCCCTCTTGTCCAGGGTTGGTTGGAACAGGTGTTCTGCACATTGGGTCAGTGAATACACCTGGGACATATGTGTCCCATTCATGACCACGGTCATGCGACCAGACCGGATATTCCCCTCCGATGTTAAGGATAGTTCCGTCAATAGTAGTGGCAATGTAATGTTCACAACAATTGCCGCCGTAATCTTTGTTGAATACAGCCCAAGTTGTCTCTGTGCTCTGATTCAAATTCAAATCAATAGTAGTAAATTGCCAGGGATCAATTGCAGGTTGGGTATCTACCAACTCATAGTTTGTCCAAATTGGTACAATATCTTCTTCAGCCCCAACTATGTTTTCTCCACCGCCAAAGCATCCAGCAAGCATAGTGCTTAGGGCTAGTAAAATTGCAAGTGTAATTCTCTTCATTTCAAGACCTCGAAACGCTGTACCAAATCGTTGCTCCATCAACTTCGAAAGATTCTCCTTGACCTTCTCCAATCTTGAAATCTGCACTGCTTGCACGTGTTTCATTGATAATCCAGGCACTGTCTTCTCCGTATAATTCAGGTGCATCCTTCATCCAAACTTGCAGCGAAATAGTGTCCTCGATTGCTAGATCTAAGTCCTTCCTAGCAGCTTGGATTCTACGAGTAATATCTCTTGCAAGCCCTCTCGATAACAATTCAGGGCTGTCGCTCATATCAAGAACCAAAGATACAGATGAATCTGCAATTTGTACAGTTTGTGCAGCGAATCCTTCACGCTCTATGCGGCGCAACTCGATGTCATCTTTCCCGATTTCATATCCAGAAATCACAAGATTGCCAGCTTCGATACTAGCAAGCATTGCTTCGCTGTCACCATCTGCGATTCCTTGCAGTACAGCAGGTAAATCTTGGCGGCACTTTGCACCTAAAGATCTGCGATTAGGGACGACTTCGATCTTTTGGAATCGATCTAAGTCCTTCTCCAAGGAGATGATTTCGACATTCAATTCTTCTGCAAGAATCTCATGGAATGCTGACAAATCAGGGCCACTAACAATCCAACCTTCAGCACATGGAAGTCTCTGCCTTCGGTCTGCATCTACTCTGATTCTGCGACCTGTTTCAGCAAGTTCTCTTACCAGTGCCATCGTTTCGATGATTTCAGAGTCTACATCACCAGCCTCTGGCCAATCAGCCATATGCACGGATTCTCCTACCAAGTTCCTGTGGATTGCATCTGACATGAACGGAGAAACAGGAGCCATAAGTCGTGAAACGGTCACCAATACGGTGTGGAGAGTGTGTTGACATGCGAGTTTGTCATCGCTGTCTGCTTCATCCCAAAGTCGCCTTCGTGAGCGGCGCACATACCAATTAGATACGTCATTGACAACGAATTCTTCGATATCTCTGCATGCTTTATGGAAATCCCATTCTTCGAATTGTTTGGTAGTACCAGCAACAACTTCCGCTAGTCGGGACAATACCCAGTTGTCCAGAGGTGTGTTATTTCCCCTTGGCGAGGAGGCAGGGTCGAAACCATCCAGTGCAGCGTAATCAGAGTGGAATCTGTGAATGTTCCATAGAGTTAGGAACATCTTTCCATAGGTCTCACGGACTCCGTTAGGGTCGAATTTCAGTGGATTCCAAGGAGCCCCTGCTGTTACCATGTACCAGCGTGTTGCATCTGCTCCTTCTCTGTTGAAGTGGTCCCAAGGATCGACAATGTTGCCTTTCGACTTCGACATTTTCTTTCCTTCAGCATCTAAAATCAAACCAAGAGAAAGACACCTCTTGTAACAAATCGAATCGAAAACAGTTGTACTAACCGCCAATAAAGTGTAGAACCAACCTCTTGTTTGGTCTACTCCTTCACAGATGTAATCGATTGGGAAATTGTTCTCGAACTTTCCTTCTTCACCAAACGGATGGTGCCACTGAGCGAAGGATGCACATCCTGAATCGAACCAGCAATCCATCACGAATGGCTCTCGCTTCATATCGCCGCCACATTCTGGGCATGCAAGGATGGTATCGTCGACATATGGGCGGTGCAAGTCTTCTGCTACCGGACTTCCTTCTTTGGCCATGCTTGCCATCTCTTCGGTTGAACCAACACAATGCTGTTTACCACATTCGCCGCAAATCCAAACTGGAAGAGGAGTACCCCAGTATCTCTCTCTGCTGATAGCCCAGTCCTTCACGTTGCGAAGCCATTCGCCGAATCGTCCTTCGCCGACCCAATCAGGTGCCCATTCAACTTGAGAGTTGAATTCCAGAAGCTTGTCTTTGACAGCAGTCATTTTTACGAACCATGAATCCATTGCATAGTAGAGCAATGGGTGGCCAGTTCTCCAGCAGTGAGGATAATCGTGGAGATACATCTTTTCCCTGTAAAGTAGGCCAGAATCATGCATCAATTTGATGATTGTCTCGTCACAATCTTTGACATAGCGCCCATCTAGTTCTGAGTGTGTTCCTTCCAAGAATGAACCATCCATGGCTACAGTATGTTGTGCTGGTAGGCCAACTTCCATCCCAAGGTTGTAGTCATCTTCACCATACATTACTGCGGTGTGAACAACACCTGTTCCATCTGTTGTTGTGACCCAATCTGCTCCGATAACTGTCCATGCGGATTCTGAGCCGTTTCTGTCTACTGCTCCGGGGAATAGTGGTTCATATGAACGGCCAATTAAATCGCTGCCAGGGAAGGTTTCAACTTCTTCACAGTGATGGCGAATGACCTCTTTGAATAGGTCCTTGGCCAGAATCAATTCTTCACCGATTTCGGCTCCGCCATGCCCTTCCCACTTCTCTGGAGTAGCGGTTACTCTTACCCTGACATACTCTACATCTGGGCCTACTGCTAAACCAACATTTCCAGGAAGTGTCCAAGGGGTTGTAGTCCATGCTAGAATGGAAGCATTTGTGTCTTCCAATTTGAATTTGACATATACTGACGGTTCTTCGACCTCTTTGTAACCCAAAGCAACCTCGTGACTGGAATAGGATGTACCGGTTTGTGGGCAGTATGGTAGAACTTTGTATCCGCGATACAGTAGCCCTTTGTCGAACATCTGTTTGAGCGCCCACCAGCAAGATTCGATGAATTCGTTGTGTAGAGTGACATATGGCTCATCGAGGTCACACCAATATGCCATCCTTTCAGTCATCTCTCTCCATGCAGCTTCATAGGTCCAAACAGATTCACGGCACTCTTTGTTGAATTCTTCCATGCCGAATGCTTCAATCGCTTCATTACTCATCAGATCTAGGCGCTTCTGAACTTCGATCTCAACAGGAAGTCCGTGGGTATCCCAACCACCCTTTCTTTCGACGAAGTTTCCTTGCATAGTTTTCCATCTGCAAACTAAGTCCTTGTAGGTCCTAGCAACGACGTGGTGAATACCCGGCTTACCATTCGCAGTAGGCGGTCCTTCTAGGAAAATGAATGGCTCACCTTCTGCTCTATTTTCGACTGTGGCCTCAAACAATTTCTCATCTTGCCATGTGGAAAGTAGTTCGGTTTCTAGTGCAACCGAATCTAATTCGCTGGTCGTCCGAGGAGTGGCCATGTTCAATCCGAGATGTCAACATGTCTTGAAACAGTCGTTTCCAAAATTCTAGAAAACATCAGAAAAATCCCACTTCGTAGAAGTGGTTGGCAGGGGTTGCTTTGAATTACATTGACTCCATCCAGTGTACGCATGGCAACCCCAAATAGAGGAGTTCTGGCGTTCGCGCTAACTCTCTTATTCCTATTTTCAGGCCCGCTATCGCACTTTTCCTTACCAAATAACTTCGAAATTGAATTGGATGAAAGTAATGTATTTTCGAGCGGAGGCGCCGATTACACCGAAGTAGTGATTGCTGGGCCTAATTCGATGGGAATTGGTCCAAATCTTGCTTTAGATGCAACTCATGCGCTTCAGACCGTTTCATTCTCAGTATCGCCAGGAGATGATATCAGAGCATCAGGGTTTAACTGGTCCAATTGGGACCAAACAGGATTCTCCAAACAAGGTCTGACATTGGATGATGATGGGGCGCTGATNCTTGGATTCCAAGGAATCAATTGGGATTTTGATAAGAATGCAAATGGCTGGACCTCGTCCAGTGCAAGTTACGGTCAGAGGAATACTGCTACAACATGTGGAATGAGTGGAGGAAGCGGTGCTTCATGGTGGACTAGAGGAGGTTCAGTTTCCGTTACAAGCCCTCAAGTGAATCTAGTCGGGCATTCTGGTCTGTCTTTGCAAGCATGGATTAAGCAAGGTAACTATCAATGNGGCGAAGAACCAGATTCGAATGAGAATTTCTACCTAGAGTACAAGAATTCGAACAATGGCTGGACACAGGTGCAATACCTATCAGGCGCAACTTCTGGTGGTACAGTTACCAATGTTAACTACAATCTTCCTGCCAATGCATACCACTCTAGCTTCCAAATTCGAGCACGTCAAAACGCAGGTTCGGGGACATGTTGTGATTATTGGTTCTTCGATGACATCATCATACCGGGAACTAGTGGTGCAAACTTGACCACTAGGTCATTTGGTTGGTCTTCAAGTTCACACGAGCAAATCGATGAAGGAAGATATTCTCCAGTTTTCATTGATGCAATTATACCACAGGATGCGCACCTTAATTGGACAGTCATCGATGCTGATACGAATATTCCGATACCCGGTTTTACAAACCGTACTGGACAATGGATTGACCTAGCAGCAGTAGATTGGAAGAAGCATAAGTCTCTTCGATTAAATCTAGAATTCGCTTCCAACCCTCTGGGAGATTCTCCGAGGTTGTTCGGGATTTCTGGCGGTGGAAAATACCATGACGGTTTCAATTCAAACCCAGAAGTCATGGGTTGGGAATTAGATAATTCCAGCTGGAGTAATTCCACCTTCACCATTTCTGGCAACTCTAATTCGATTGTAGAATCCCCTGAAATGGACATCAATATGCCATTCTCTTCTTACAAATTCCAATCCACACAATTGGGCGATGTTATCGCATTTGTTTCGATTGACCGAGGAAACTGGGTACAAGTTAACTCATCTTCTCAAAGAATTGACCTAGACAAACCAGCATCTGTGATTCAAGTCAAGTATCAGGGATTAGGTAATGGCTGGTCCTTGAATGATATTCAATTACAATTGTATCCTAGCAGCGCCATTATTTCNCCACGGATGGACATCGATCAAGACGGTAGAAACGAATGGTCTGCATCCAGCGAGGGAATAGGGACTTGGGGTAGTCAGGACGTTTTCATAGATGGAAATTCGAGCAGTATCTTCGCTGTAGGTTTCAATCCGACCTCTTGGCAAAGTGTGCTAGTGCCTAGAAATGCAAAATCGTTTGAGGTATCTGCAGACAATGTAGATTCTGTTGGCTTAGGAATCCAAACCGTTGCACTTTGGGTAGGTAATACGATCGTTGCACAGACAGGTGGAGTCGGATATGTAGATGGGTTGCGCTTGACACTAAATCAATCAGAAATCGAATTTCTGAATTATGAAACAAGCACTACTCCGCCGGTGAAAATAGTTGCAGGAACCGAATTTGTCCATGCAAGAATAGAACTCATTTCCGATGCTGGAAGCCAACGTCTTGGCGGGCTAAGTATCGGTTATGATGCTGAAGATACAGTTTCTGCAACTGCAATCGATGAACTAGTTCTAGCAATGAATCGAGCACGCCTTGTGCCGAATAAAGCGGCTAATTTGCCTTTGACCTTCCACGCCGATTCAGCATGTTCACTCAAAGTTTCACTACTTTCTTCCACTTCTTCGGGAGATGTAACAATGGGTGCTCTAACTTGGCACAACGATTCTCAAACCCTCACGCCTTCTCAATACTGGCGTGAATTCAACACTAGGGCTCAGACACATGAATCATCACCTCATCGATTGATTGTAAATATGTACTCTGATGATAAGTCTGCAATGTGGTTCTTGCCTCTTTTGGGTGGCAACATAATCGCAACAGGGGACCACGATTTATTCATCTTCTCAGATGCAGCAATTTCGCACAGTGAATCTGGTGGAATTCATGATTTGATGACCGGATTTAGAACAGCTCAGTCGTTCGATGATCAAACGAATTTACGATTCGAATCTCGAATACAATTGGCAAATGGTGTTGTTTCCATGCCTGCGGTTCATAATTGGAATAATGGGGCAATCGATAATGACATCATCCTGGAATCAATGAGCATTTACACCGACAGAGGCATGGTTTCGCCTAGTTCAAATTACTTGATGGCAGAAGACAATTTGACATTCAAGATAGATGTTGGATTTGAGAATGGTGAATCGGACGAGAAACCATTCCCTGGAGAATACGAACTTACTCTAACTCGCAATGGTGAGTTGTTAGCTAATACTTCAGGATATGAAGGTGCGGAATGGGTAGTAAATACCAGGGCTCCATTCACTAGTGGAAACATAACTTACGAAGTGAGTGTTACTCCTTTAGCCGGAGGAGGAGTTGGAGACACTATTGTTCTCAACAGGACTTTCGCAATCGATCCGCTGGCCCCTGTTGTTACTCATTCAAACATACGATATTTCGATCACCTGCAATCTTCCTCAAATCAGCAACTGATTATCAACATCACAGACCAACCGGTATTGCCAGAGGATGTCACTTTGATGCTATGGACTGAATGGGCCAATGATTACAACGGAGATGGCTGGCCTAGTGAAGGAGAATACATTGCAAGGACATTGTCTAATCCAACAGATTTGGACCAGAATTACGGTCTTTATCAAACCTCAATCGACGATACAGCCGCTTTCCCAGGAGAGAAGGTTGCAGGATATGTAATCGGAGTAGATCCTTCAGGACACAATTTGCTAGGAGGAGGTTCCGAATCTCTTGATGACCATCTATTCATGTATCAGATTATGAATGATGGTACTCCAGTAATCGATTCAGACGGATTTGAATGGGTTGAAGGTAGAAGAGCTTGGCTACACCCAGGGCAAACATACGGTCTCAATGTGTCGTTCACTGAGTTGAATGGAATTTCAGATATTGATGTAATTGAGGTTTCACTTGCAGATAATATTCCTAGTGACAAATTGACACTGAAATGGAACTCAGACACAAGGCAGTGTCACAGTGAGTCTGCTCACATAATCATCTCATCGTGCAAAGTGAACGACGAAAACGGACTATCTCCCGGTCCATACGACCAAGATTTAGTTCTCTATCTGGAGATTGTACCTCAATGGACTCTGCCTGATTTGGGTGATACTCGAAGAGAGCCTACAGTGACTATTCAAGATAGGTCAGGAAACCAAGATATTGCTAATTTCCCTCAGAATAGATGGAGGTTCTCAGCAGAAATGATGGTGACAGACAACCTTTCACTGTGGGTTGAAAGTGGTGCACTGAATGAGGATGGGGCGCGTGTTGCTCCAGGGTCAACACTTGAATTATCAGGAAGCGTAATCTTCGCTCAAAGCTTAGAAACACCAAGATTCGATTGTGAAATCGAAGTCCGTCTAAACGGTGTAAAAACTCCTACAATAGCAATCGATGGATTGTTCACTGCCTCGCTTAATGCTCCAATTACATCTGGACAGCATGCAATGACTTGGAGCGTGGATTGCATGCCTGAACAAGGTGTTGACATGACTAGCCCTACCGAGGCTGTGATGTGGATTCTTGTGGACGCAGTCGGTCCACAAGTCGTTGAATTTTCATCTCCAAGAGAATCTTCAATACTGGATATAGAGGAACACTTTGTAAGAGTCATAATTTCAGAAAACTACGGTATCGATGCCGATTCAGTTGAATTGTTTTGGTGGGTCACAGGTAAAGGTCAGAACGATGCGATAATCTCAGGTTCTACCCCACTAACATTGGAAGGAAGCGAAAGCGCAGGATTGCGTCTCGAGTTCACTGGGGCGATCGATTTGTCTGGAATGGATACTGAATTCCTACAAGAACAAGCAGTTCTGAAGATGAGATTTGAAGGTAGGGATATTGCAGGTAATCAATTCGAAAGAGATGGAAACAGCGAAGCATTCCCAGCTGGCGTTTGGAATCTAGTCCATTACACGCCTGAATTCTCATTAGAGCATAGTGGAATCGAGTTATCAAAATCTAACTTGGAAGTCGATGAACCGACAATAGTGCAGGTCCATGTGCGCAACGATGGCATGCTTGGCGGTGACGCACAAATAATCGTTGAAGTAGTAGATTTGACCGGTGAGCGCTCTCAATTGAGTAAATCTTCGTTATTCGTAGAAGCGCAGTCAGTCTCAACCTTAGTTGTTGATTGGCGACCAGACNCTCCAGGTATGCAAAGAATCGAAGTTACACTAAGTGAGACAACTGATAAATCAGAGTTTATTGACGTCAAACCAACCAAGGAAAGAGGATTCCTTGAGGATGCTATCGGCGCAACAAATCCATGGATATTGGGTACAACGATGACAATGATTTGCATTGGATTATTGTTCGTACTTTCTTGGATGCGTGTCGCTACTGCAAAGCAAGGAGAATCCGACTTAGAATGGGAATTGGACGAAGAGTTCGATGAAGAGTTCGACGAAGATTGAGTCTATTTTGTCAAGGAGGGATAATATGACTTCTAAAATCGCTTTATTGCAAGTAAATCCCATTGTAGGAGATATTTCTGGTAACGCAGAAATGATTCGCAACTTGGCGAAAATTGCAGCAGAATCTGGAGCTAGTTTCGCAGTCACTACCGAGTTGGCGATTAGTGGCTATCCCCCCAGAGATTTGCTACTTCAGTCCGACTTTGTAAGCGAGTGTCATAAGGTTGCAAGTTCTTTAGAAACAGATATTCCCGTATTAGTTGGTACTCCAGTTCCTCCGAATTCAGACCGTTCCCTGCCGGGTAATGGAGTGGTTAGAGCAGGTGATTCAGTTAGAGAAGTAACCCGCAAACAATTGTTGCCAACTTACGATGTATTCGATGAAGCACGGTATTTTGAAGCAGATGAAAGACCGGGTATTGCTAGAACAATTGCAGGACTAGATATTGGAGTTACAATCTGCGAAGATGCTTGGCAGCATTGTGGAGCAACTCCAAATGATTACGATAGTGANCCTATTGCTCAAATTGTTGAATGGGGCCGTCAAGGTGTTGTTTTAGATGCTACCGTGAACCTTTCCGCATCTCCTTACCATGCCGACAAATCTGGAATCAGAATTGCAGTNGCACGAAGTGCAGCATCTTCTCTAAATCATCCCTTCTTACTCGCAAATCAAGTCGGCGGTAATGATGATTTGTTGTTCGATGGTCGCTCAATCATTGCATGGCCAGATGGCAGGGCAGTTGTAGGTCCTGCATGGTCACAAGGCGTTTTACTCACAGATTTGTCAAGCCCTGAAGAATGCACTTGGCTTGGAGATGGAGACATTACGATTCTAAAGCCAGATGANGATTTGGAAGAGGATGAAAATGACTTGCTAGATGCGATTATCATCGGTCTAGCAGATTACTGTAGAAAGAGCGGAATTTCGAAAATTGTACTCGGCTTGTCAGGAGGAATAGATTCCGCTTTGGCAGCCTGCGTGGCTAGTGCGGCAGTTGGTGCTCAAAATGTCACAGGGATTTCTATGCCTTCGAAGCATTCGAGCCAGCACAGTATAGATGATGCAAAAGCAACTGCAGAAGCATTAGGCTTGAATTTCTCCATTCAACCAATTACAGATTTGCATGATGCTTCAGAATTAGCCCTCAATGATATTTTGGAAGGCGGCCATCCGGTTGCAGGTGAGAATCTGCAAGCTAGACTTCGTGGATTGNTCNTTATGGCTCACGCTAATGCTCATGGNGCAATGGCGATTGCTACAGGCAATAAATCAGAACTTGGTCAAGGGTATTGTACCTTGTACGGCGATATGGCTGGTGGATATGCNCCATTGGGAGATTTATACAAAATGGAAGTCTATGCATTAGCCAAGCAATTCAACAAGAGGATGGGAATTGAAGCGGTAACAGAATCAACCTTGACTAAACCACCTAGTGCAGAACTTGCTCCAGACCAGAAAGACGAGGATAGTCTTCCACCTTATCCAGTTCTTGATGAGATACTTCGTTTGCATATTGAAGACGGCTTTGATGCGACTGAGATTGCAGCAGAGGGCCATGATAGTAAAACCGTCAAAGAAGTACTAACTCGACTCGCAAAGAATGAGCACAAGCGTTGGCAAATGCCTCCAGCACCACGTGTCTCCAAGAGGGCGTTCGGCCAGGGCTGGCGTCAACCTCTTGCCGCTCGTCACGATTGGCGTCAATGAATGANAATCCATTCCTCGCTCATTTCCCCATGAGCCCATGCATACATCTCTAGGCCAAGGCTAGAATCATCAGCGATGAAGAAAACGAAATCCTTGCCTATCCATAACTGGCCATGAACGCCTGACTGTAGGTTGCCCGAATCGTGGTCCCAGAGAATCTCCAATCCATTGTCTGCAATCCGTGCCAATTGGCCTCCATGAATTGGATCTTCAATTAACAGAATCACTTCATCTCCAACTAGAGCGAAATTATCGGGNCTTGAGGATTCCATTCCTNCAATGTAATCCGAATGTAACCATGCAGTTTCTCCATTGCTTACGCATAACTCGAATCCGTAGNTTGGGATTCCACATTCGAACCAAAGCAAGCCTTGGTTAACAATCCAATCAGAATCTTGAGANATGGATTGAATTGAATTGTTTAGCTCGACAATTTGTAGTGAATTAGTACTGAAAGAAACTAGTCCATCCCAATCAAACACAATATTTCCTCCTAAAGCAGTGGGGCTGATTATCTGGCCCGGAGTGCCAGTTAATTGCGTGGTCACACGCTCAATTGCGGATGAATTTGCTCTGTGTAATTGCTGGCCAAAACCATCGGTTGTTGCAACGAACCAGTAGTAATCAGAGTAGTACGTGGCGTGTGAATGAATTTCTCCAAGCCAAAAGTTGCCCAGCAAAGATATGCTATCTGCAGTATTGTAAATCAAAGTTTGATTAACAGTAGTTAGATTGGAATAAGTTCCAGATAATATTGTATCAGAATCAGAAAATATTGTCATTCCAGTTTGATGATTGAGTATCAATTCATCTTGAATTTTCATGATTTCATCACCTGCTTGAATCTGTGATGAGAGGTTGGTTTCCTTCCACATTGTTTGTCCGTCACTGGACCATAACTGTGTTCCTGTCCCGTCATTTGCATCGAACCATATTCTATTCTCATGAACTTCGAAACCAAGTATTGATCCCGGTAAAAAGTCAATATTATCCGATAATTGTCCGACTTTTCCATTTTCAATTTTGTACAGCAAGCAATTGCCATCACGCGCAGCAGCGAATAGGAATAAGCCCTCATTTGTAGCACCTCCATTACATGCGGTAGAGAATGAATCTCCAGAGTTTGGATGTATGTCGGTCATACGCCCTTGTGTCAATTCTTCAAAGCATATTTTGATACTAGAATCGACTACTCCCGATGTAGAGTTATTTCCCATTTCGATTATTGCAGCATGTGAACAAGGGCCATGTTCTCCAACGAATGAATCGATGAAAGAAGATGTACCAATTATCCCATCACTACCATTGAGGCCGTCTGTTCCGTTGTAACCCCAATAACCTCGATTGCCCATAGACCCAGGTGGGCCTTGGGTTCCGTGGCAGACATTACGGATTTCATCTACTTCCGCATCCGCAAGAATTCCATCCCTGTTTTCATCGATACCAACCTGGATACTAAATCCGCCATCTTCGCAGCCATGGGTGCCGTATAGGCTGTCGATTCTAGATAGTGAACTCTCGCCATCACTACCCGACTTTAATTCGTCTAAATCACTAGAATTGTGTAGGGCAATACTACTCAAAACTAGGGATATTACTATCGAAGATATCGCTAGAAATTTCATTATTTTTTGTTTACGCTTTGTTTTGTCATCCTTCATAGATGAGTCACAGACTTCCTTGGATTAGAGTGTATTCCCTGCAAAGTGTTCATGTGAGTGTTTCTACAGCGTCTATTCATGGAGTTACCCGAAAGGCTCGCATCGATGCTTTCGGGCGCTGAAGGGACCACTAGGCAAAAGGCTGCTAGATTAGTAGTCGATTTGGCAAGAACAGCCGGTGCTCAAGGATTTATTGAGGTAAATCATAGTCACGTTTCAGGTGTTTCAGTAATTACTGGAGGTCATGGGCTGAGACGGTTCCTTGCTGATTTGGCAGGAGAAGGATCTGTAGCTATTCCAACTACACTGAATTCAGCAGGCTGCGACAAGAGGAAAATGGAAGAAATGGATATTGATTATCCAGATTTCTTAGAACAACAATTCGAAATCATCACAGCATATGAGAAATTAGGACTCGAGTCAACGTTGTCATGTACTCCATATGACAGAGGAGTAGAAGATGAAGCTGGAATCGCTTCATGGGCGGAGTCTAATGCTGTGGCATTCTCAAATTCGTGGACAGATTTGGTCACAAATCGTGAATCGGGATTATCGGCATTGGCTACTGCATTGACTGGTTATGCTCCAAAGTGGGGTCTACATTTAGAGGAAAATCGAGTCCCTAACATTGTAGTGAATGTCGATTGTGAATTGTCATCATTGGCAGATTGGTCTATCCTTGGCGATTGGATCGGTAAACAAGTTAGACCAGGATGGAATGTTCCATTTGGTCCAATGCCGCTGATTAGGGGTCTACCTTCATACATCAGTTTTGCATCAAAGAAAGCACTGACTGCAGCAGCTGCGAATTATGGTTGTGCAATGCTTTGGGCTGAAGGGCACACAGAGAGTCCTGATTTGACAGGTTATGAAGAATCTCTTGTTTTCACTGACAAGGATTTGGCTACAAGATACGAGGAACTTGCACCGAAAGGCCAAGTCGACTTGATTGTAATCGGTTGCCCTCAAGCGAGTCTTGAAGAGATTCGAATTACTGCTGCAGCGGTGCGCTCGTACAGTGAAATGGGGCAACTAATCCCTGATGAGAGGTTGTGGGTTTTCACCTCGAGGCATAATTACGAACTTGCTGAAGCTGATGGCTCAATTGGAATACTGGAAGAAGCGGGGGCTGTGATTTTACAAGATACCTGTCCTGAAGTAACTCCTTACAATCGAAATCACTACAATCATTTGATGACAAATTCACTCAAGGCTGAGCACTATCTAACTAGCGGCCTAAACAAGATGCCAACATCAGTTGGAACGATTCAGGATTGTGTAGCACATGCATTCAATCCTAGTTTAAGTGAAGGAGAAGTCACTCAATTGCAACCCAAGGCACAGCCTCAACATGCTTCTGCAAAAACACACCAATCCGGTGAGAAAACAATCGCTGGTGGGGGCCTTAATTCCCAAGGTGATTGGGAAATAGAAGGCATAGCGATGGTTACTGATGTTCCAATAACATACCTTGGTTATGTTAACAGGGACAGTGGTGTGATTGAGGAAGTTGGCCATCCTTTAGATGGACAAGCTATCGAAGATAAAATTCTGATTTATCCCAAAGGCTCAGGCTCAACAGTCGCTCCTTACGTTCTAATGGGTCTAATCTACACAAATAAGGGTCCAAGGGCAATTGTAAATCGAGATGTTTGCTCACTAACATTGCCTGCTTGTAGCCTTCTAGACCTGCCTTATTCTCATGGATTCGAGCAAGACCCTTGTCTTGCTGTAAATGATGGTGACAAGATTCGGGTCAGCAAAGATGGTGACAAAGTGACACTCCAAGTTTTACAGCGTGCGGGTGAGTAAATGCGAATTCTCGTAACAGGTGGGGCCGGTTTTCTCGGTTCGCATTTAGTCGATGCTTTGGTTGCGAGAGGTGATGAAATCGTAGTCTTAGACGATTTATCAAGAGGAGATGAATCACAAGTTAACCCAGGTGCAAAATTCATTCAGGGTGATGTCCGTTCATTTTCGGATTGGAAAAAAGCGTGTGAAGATTTCAATCCTGATGTCATTCACCACTTAGCAGCAATCAACGGTACTCGTAGATTCCACAAAGAAGCTGATTTGGTAGTAGATGTCAATGTAAATGGCACAAGGATGTCGTTGAGGGCGGCTAAGAAGTACAAGGCTACTCTCATTTTCTATTCTTCTCCTGAGGCATTCGGCGAGCAGGAAAACATGCCATTGAGAAACGAATCAACCAGCGTTTTCACTCCTGCACATCTCCACCAGAGACATTCCTATGGAGCATCAAAGCACATTGGAGAGTTATTATGCCAATTCGAATCTAGGAAAGGACTGGATGTGCGAATCGTAAGACCATGCAACGTGTACGGCCCAAGGTTAAGAGGAGATGATAATGGTCAAGTGGTATCAATGATGATGGAATCAAATCCAATCGTTGTTCACGGTGATGGACTACAAACAAGAAGCCTCACTTGGATTTATGACGTGATTGAAGGGTTGCTGAAAGTTAATGATTCATCAAATCTCTCCGGGAAAGCATTCAATCTCGGTTCAAATCAGGAAATCAGTATGGTAGATTTGGCGACAATTATTGGAGAATTACGTGGCGTTGAAATCGTTCACGGTGAATCCAATCATGGCGACAGCAAGAGGCGCTTGCCAGATATTTCAATGAACGATGAAATCGACTGGCACGCCAAGACATCATTGGAAGATGGCTTGGCTCAACTCCTGTGATGAGTTGCAGTATGGGACCAGTCTATCGGGCTAGGGGTTAATCGGTCCATTCCATGTTGGCATAGTAGTGATAATCCCTCTTCAGGAGGTAAGTATGATGGCACAATCATGCTCTCGACTCTCAGAGTAAGGAGTCTGGCGACGGCGCCTTCTGGTAATGGATTATCTTCGATTAATCTGCATTTCATAACCACTACTGCTAATGGATGAATCGGTCCATTGCTTTCGAGAAGCTCCCATTCACTACCTTCTACTGGCTTACTCGCAAGGTCGATATCTTCTGCAGCCTTCCTGGTTGGCGCAAGAAATTGCAACTCGCATTCTTTGGTCTCAATTAGGTTGAGATAAGTGTCTCTTTGCCTACCGTCTCTACTTTGTGACAGTGACATAACGATGAGTGGAGGTGAATTTGAAACAACTGAAATGCTAGTCATCGGGGCGATATTTTCTCTATCCTGATTTCTTGTTGAAACCATGGCAAGTGGCCTCGGTGATGCAGTTGCGGTTAACCACTTTGCACGAGTGATGTGATCTAGTTCTTCCATGTCAATCTCCATTTCAGCCTTGGAGAATTTACGTTCAAACCAATGGTCTAAATCGCCTTTTTCGATTTCTTCAAGTGCATACTGAGTGTAATTCCGATACGCTTTCCATTCAGCGATTATTTCAGAATCATCGCCTCTATCTTCCTTTCTTTTCATTGAAGAATCGGCGTATTCGATACATCTTCTAAGGAAATCACATACCGATTTTTTACTCATTCGAGCCCCTCCTTGATTCGTATTCTTCCAAAGTCATTAGAAATTTTGCAGGGTTTCCTGCCCATACCTGTTCGCTTGGGACTTCCTCTGTTACTACAGACCCTGCTCCAATCACGCAACCTTCGCATAGCCTAACTCCTGCTACGATTGTGGCATTAGCTCCTATTACCACTTTGTCTTCAACCACAACAGGCGACCATTTCCCTCCAGAGGGTGGATGTCTGTCATTTGTGATAGTAGCATTAGGTCCGATGAATACTTCATCTCCAATAATGCATCCATCGGCGATGTAAACTGAGCCTTGAATCTTGCATGTTTCACCGATAGTGACGTCTCTACCGATATGTGAGAGTGCTCCAATATTGGTTCCGCTGCCGATCGATTCGCTAGCAATCATACAAGGCTGCCAAGCGATTGCACCATGCGGTAACTCGACCTTTCGGCCGCTAAGGTCACTCATCTATTCCCAACTCTCGCATAAGCATCGAAACATGTCCTTTCGCTTTCACGTTGTAGCGGGCCAAAATTAGGTTTCCATCTTCGCCAATTACGAAAGTCGATCTTGCGCATCCCATGTATTCCTTGCCGTAATTCTTCTTCATTCGCCATGTGCCGAATGCTTCGTGTATGGCTCCATCTTCATCCATTAGTAACGGGAAGTTTAGTTCCTGCTTGTTGATGAAGTTCTCGTGGCTCTTGACAGAATCTTTGGAAACACCAAAGACCTTGTAGCCATGTGAGGATAATCTTGCCATATCGTCTCTAAAATCGCATGCTTGTACTGTGCACCCAGGTGTAGAATCTCTCGGATAGAAGTAGAGAATGACCTTGTTGCCAGCTGAAATTATTTCTGTTAGATTATGATGTTCTCCTTTGGAATCAGGGGCGTCAAATAGCGGTGATTTGTCTCCAGACTCGAGTGTTATTGCTTCTGCCATGACACTCCCAGAATGCGATAGCAAATCAAGGCTTTCATTGCATGATTTTTCATCAGAAAGCCTCCGATGTTGCCTTTTATGCACAACGGGTAATATTGCATTCAGAGCGCATTAAAACACGTACTAGTGGCGATTGTCTTATAATCCGCCCGGTACTAACACACAGTCATGGCAGCCGGACGTATGTCAAGGAGATGTCGCAAATTCATGCGGCAGATTCACAAGGCTACTACCCGATATGCTTTGCAGGAAATCGCTTCTAACATTCAGAGCGACTTGGATAGGCGCTACCTTTCATACGAAGAGGCACTAAATCTTGGAAACATCTTGCAGGACAGAGCTGATACTTTGCCAGGGGACGAGATAGTCTACGCTGTTTCAGATCGTGACTCATATCGGCGAACTCTCGAATTGTACCTCAAGGATGGAGTATTGACTCAGGCTGAACAACTTCTTCTTTGGGAAGAGCGCAGAAGACTTGGCATTGGGGATCAGGTTCACAACCAATTGATGGAGCAATTATTGGCCGTTTGGACTCGACAAGGAAAGTCCGTCCAAATACATGCATTCAGAGGGGGGATGACTGATGTCCAATCGTAAAGTTGCATTCTCAATGCTCCTCTTGCTACTGGTCCAAGTAACCGTCCCGGTTATTCCGGTCGATGCTACATCGGGCCGTACTACTCCCGATTTCAATGTCTCAGTGATGACATTTTCATCTGGAGGCTCTATTGATGATGCAGGTATAATCAAGATTGCGCCCGGCGATCACATCGTCAGAGTAGTCGTCACAAATAATGGAGCAGGGGCAGGTTCCGCAGTCCTAAATATCGTCCATCAGGCATCGGCCTCTTCGGGTGAGACTCCAGTCACTTCCATCGACTTAGGAACGATTGGGGCAGCATCCTCTTCCAATCCGATTTTGATTAACTGGACTGCATCGGCAGGCGACGGCCAAACTCTCTTCGCAAGAGTTTCTTCTGTTGCAGATACGGATACTTCAAATAATGAACGTGACATTAATTTTGATGCCACAATGTATCATGAAGGAACAGTGTTGGGGCACGATGTACCCGGCCCAACTCCTGGATTTACAGACCTTAGGCTGGACCATTCTATACATTCTTACACTTCTACAGTCAGAAATGATGGTGTAATGGTTTTGTCTGCTGTCTATGAATTGAACTTCACCGATAACTCAAACCCAAGTAACCAAGTATCCTACTGGTCAAACACTGAAAACTTGGCACCGGGAAGTTTGCTATATCCCTCTAGTGGTTCATCACTCTCAGTATCATTTGATGCAACTTCGATGATGGGCTCTTGGACAATGGCATCTAAAGTCTACTTCAATGGGACAATGTGGACAAACATGATTGTGGCAGATGTAATCGTTGTCACATTTTCAGATTACATTGTTGATCTATCCACTCCTGGAGACAGAGCAATTGAGCCTGGAGCTACAACTACTCTTACATGGATTGTATCCAATATTGGAGATACGGATTCTTTGGTTATTCAATTGGGCTCAGATTTAGGATGGCATGATAACGGTCAGAATGGAAATACCATCTCTATCAATGCGGGCGAATCTACCTCAATAGTCGTACCAGTTACAGTTCCGGCAGATGCAGTAAAGCCTACTCTGGAGAATGTTTACCTAAATTTGACCAGCACTTCTTCTTCCCCATACACTGCTAGAAGTGTCGCTCATGTAATGGTCGGAGACCAATACCAAGCGGAAGTAATTGCGCCCAACGGCCCTGTTACGGTTACTCCTGCACAAACCTCCTCACTACTGTTTACGATAAGGAATAGTGGAAATGTACCGGCCGCATTCGACATAATGGCAGGCTTATCTGCTGCTGCAGACAACTGGGAAATCGAAGCATCGGTAACTAGAACCGATGTAATTCCTGTTGGTGCTAATGTTTCAGTATCTGTGCAAGTAACTCCTGCGCCAATCTCTTCTCCCCTTGATTCCGGTGAAAGAAATGCAGCAGGAGACAGCCTGTATGCATGGCTATCGGCAACACCAGTAGATGGTGGAATACCTTCTCTTAACTCAACACAATTGGTTATTAGAGCAGTTATTGCAGTTGACCCAGGGCCCGAGACAGAACACATCGTTCTGACTCAGCAAGACCTTCTCGACGCTAATGGCTCTGGAGGAATTGACAGGATTCTGTCTCTATCCGTCGAAGTTCGCCACAACCTTGGAGGTACAGTAACTGGAGGAGTTGACGCTACGATCCATACATCGCCTTCTCTTTTCACTCCACTAAATACAGGTGGTAACAATGAGGCTGTACGGTGGATAACAAACGTGACTCCTAATTCAGTTTCAGGGTTAGAGGTTGGAGAGGTTTTCCAATCTTGGTTAGCAATCGACGGACCTAGTGACGAGCTCCCGCTAGCAGGAGAGTTGGTGGTTCCAGTTACGGCAACACCTCAGTTGACTGCTAGTCAGCAAGCGAATGGAGTATTGGCGAGCAGCGTTACAAGAAATATTACAATCAGTGTTCCAAGTGTTATTGATGGAGAAATAATCACCGAAGGTCCACTTGACGCAGATGTTGGAAATTTAACAAACTTCACAATCAAACTAGCTAACACGGGTAACGACCTTTCATCATACAGGTTAATCATTGTAGATGACCTTCCTGAACTTTGGTCTGCTAGCATTGAGACCTCAGATACAAGCAACCCGTCTATTGTTTCCAATTTGACGCCTTCAATGGCCGACCATCCTGTGACGGGGGATGCACACATATCCAATGTGACTCTCAAAGTAACCACCGACCCTCAAGCACCTGCTGATACATTACAACCGTTAACCATCAGAGTAGAAGACCGGGACACGGGAGAAATTCTGTCTTTGGACACCTTACTGATTAGAGTCGAGGAATCAATTAATTTCGAACTACAGCCTACAAACCACACAGTAGAATTGTCTCCATATGAAAGTCCACTGACCCGTGTTTACATCAATAATACTGGAAACGTAGCGACTACCTTCCTAGTGTGGCTAGATAATTCTCAATCTAACGATGTTGACTTTTCACTAGAATCGGCAACTGAAGTCATAGTTGCACCGGGATACTCTGATTCTGTCAAGATTAGATTGAATCCAGATTCTGAAGCAAGTTCTGATGAATTGCACATGACTACTCTATGGGTTGAAGCGGTTGGTGGAATGAATTTATCAGCCAGTATAGTTGCTAACATCTCTGCGGACCACCATCTGAAAATAGAAGTGGCAGATCTTATTGCAGTAACTCCTGGAGTTAACAAAACGATAGATGTAACATTCACTAACGAAGGAAATTTGCAAGAATTCTTGGATGTAACTGCAGTTATTGAAGGTGGCTGGGATTCGAGTTGGGTTGAAGCCCAGATGGTTTTACCAATTAACGGCAGCCTTCAGAATGATTTGACAGTAGTAGTTCCTGCATTAGGTGGCAACTATTCATTGGCTAATGGCGATACACACAACGTCACAATTTCTCTATATCATTCGAGTAACGGAGGATTCCTTTCGTCTAAGACAATCACATTGACTGTTTCTCCATTATTCCTTGTTGAATTCGAGGACTGGCCATCAGAGGCAAATTATCATCGTCAATGGGTCAGGGATTGGAAAGTGACAGTAACCAATGTTGGAAATAAAGATGTAACTGCAGATATTGAATATGATGTTCTAAGACCTGGGCTTGAAATCAATTCTTTGGCCTGGGAAGTAATTCAACCGGCTCCTACCTCTGTGTTCTTGCCTGTTGGCCAATCCAGAGAAATTAGTTTCTCAGTCGAAGCTAAAGAATTCGAACCAGATCTCTATCTTGAAGCATTGTTGCGCCTGACCCTAACTCCTGATGATTTAGAAGTAAATGGTTCAGCAATAGCGGAAACATCGCTGAAAATGTCACGACTATTTGCTTACAAGGATTATCAAATCAGTCTTCCTCCTGAGGATAACTCAAACCTGACAGAGGAGATAATTTGGTCTCACATCCCTGGACTTGCTGGAGAATCTCCAGTGGAGTACATGATTGAATTGTGTGATGCGCAAAGAAGAGTCAATCTAACTCAACTGGGGCTTGATTCTGAAGATTTCCAATGGTCGTTCGCACTCGAGATAGGTGGTGAGAATCAGGAATTGGACCTAGATCACGATTGCGAGGGGCTTTCGCACTCAGTAATTTCATTGCCAATGCGGGAAGCTTGGGGGACAAACGATCCTTTGATGATGATTGTCGATGCTCCTAATCGACCGAATATTTTGAAGAATGATGGATACGATTTGACTTTCAGATTATACCATCCTGGCGAGCACAATGGATTCACTGAATATACCGAAGAGACATTTTCATTCTACTTTGCCACTAAGGCCTCTCTGAACATTTCCGAATTCAAGTATGATGATGATGAAATGCAAGAGGGCTCAATATCAACTATTTCTGCAACAGTGGGTAACCTGGGTACCTCGTTGGCGATTGGGGTAACCTCAACTCTGAGTTGTGAAGGAGTGCAAGTTCTTGACCCGGTCATTGATCACGGACTTATGCCTGCAGGACGTACCTATAATGTTCAGTGGGAAGTTGAAAGCGATCACCTTGATTGGTGGGCGCAATCCACAGAAGTGTCTTGCGAACTAATCCTCGCCGGAACTGCATGGAACGGTACGCCTCTTGACTCTAAGTCAGTCACTCGTGATACAACAGTCAATTCATGGTCTCCTGGAGTTGCGATTTCATTCGTTGCAGTCTTAGTATTACTAGGTGCATCAGTTGGTTTATTGCGATTGGTTGGCCAGAATGACAAATTCCGACTTGCAGCAATTTACTCTGGAGTTCTAGCCCTTGGATTCGCATTCCACTTGATGGACTTGGTTTCGAGCGATTGGGGAGGGCCTGTGATTCTGTTCATTGCTGCATTATGGGTGTGGATAATGACCTGGAAGTCAACTGTGGAATTCCAGTTAATTCACGAAGATTATCAGCGTGCAAGAAAAGGAATCAGTACTCTTTACAGCGACCATTTCGATGTTCTATCCAACTCAAAACGTCAACTTTCAATTATTCTCGCAATGCCAATCTTAGGTATGATCGGCGTAATCTTAGGATTCCCTCCACAGATGAATCCGGATTCGGCAAACATGTTCTCATTAGTCGCTTACTTGATTATTGTAATAGTTGGAGTAACATTCTTGATTTGGAATGCGAACAGAATGTACGGTTCATTGTACGGTAGATTGACCGAAGTAGAGGTACAAGCAAGTCGCATAGAGAGAGACCTGGGCGACCCAGCGCGCTTGCTAACAGAGTTGGCTAGCGATGGGTTGGATATCAGTTCAATCATCTCGCAACCAAGGTCGACCGCTGCAGCTCTTGGAAACGCTCCAGAATCTACTGTAATCGATTGGGACGAGGATGTAGGTGTACTAATGGAAGATGAAGAGCCACCTTCTGAATCTGTTGATGACGCCGTAGATCCTCCCGAACTCAGTACGTTGGGTCAAGTCACTGAACAAGAAGTTGAAGCGGTGATGGATAGTCTCGATGTTGAGGATTTGTTCACTGACGAGGAGGTGGGATTGGATGACTGAATCAGAAGAATATGATGTAGGAGTTTCCGATCTCGAAGATGCTCGTAGAGTCATTCGCGATTCACAGACAAGTGCTGACCGTTTAATTCGCGCAAGTCGTGAATTGGAACACATTGTGTATGGAGTTTCAAGAGATGAATCATCATTGGCGGCCACAGAATACGATATTGTAGAAGCGAGGACAAGCCTCGAACAGCATCACTTGATGCGTGCAAGCCGGTCGGTGAGGCGCGCAGAAAAGGCCCTTTCTACTTTAGAAGGAGACGTTGTTGACCTTAGAAGAAACATCGCAATGCTGAATCGATTGCTGAAAGAAAAGACTCTCACTGAGGCGGAGCTTGAAATCATCCTTCGCCGTTTGCGTAATGCTACTGGGGCTGCCGAAGTCGGAGAAGTCGGATATGCCGCTGAAGAAGTGGAGCAGTTGATTGGAGATTTAGTTGTAGATTCTGCTGTCGCCCTCAATCCATTCCTATTCAGAAATTTCTGGATGGGAGTCGATACTCGATGGCCTGCTGGTGGAGAAACCGGTGTTATGATTGTCAGAATTTGTAATGATGGAACACGTCCAATTCCAGAGATGAGGCTTGCGCCTCCAGTGCCAGAAGATTGGCAATGCGTTCCAGAATCAATCGACTTACCAATTATGAGACCCGGCGATGTAATTCTAGTCAGGTTTGAAGTAAAGCCAGGTTTGCGTTTCGCCTTAGATGAGATTCCACTTTCCCGTAAGTTAGCAATTCAATCTGGCTATGAAGTAGAAGCTGGGCAAGTGAGGGTCACAATGCGTGTTCAAAATCGCAGTATGGAAACAATTCGTGACCTATTACTGCAACCTTGGATGCCTCCTGGGTACAAAACTGAAATTCTTCCTCTGGTTGAGAAACTCTCTCCAGATGAGATCGGAGTGGTTACTATGCCACTCGTAATAGACATGGGCGATGGAGGTGAATCCACCGCCTAATCATTTTCCACCCTGCGGCGGTTGAGCCGATAGGGAGGATGTAGAGATACAAAAAGAAAAAAGAGGTGAAAACCAATGCAGAAGAAAAATATGAACGAAGAAAGCAACGATTGGGGTTCAATCGGTATTGGTGCAATGATTGTATTCATTGCACTTATTCTGGTTGCCGCGGTCGCGAGCGCAGTTATCATCCAGACGGGTGAGAAGTTGCAGCAAAACGCACAACAATCGGGAAGCGACACACAACAGGAAATTTCGGGTAAAATCTCGATTATTACTGTCTGGGTCGGGGACCAAGGAACNGCTGGTGCTGAAGAGATCACAATGGTCTTTGAATTAGCACCAGGCTCAGAGCCAATTGCAGACACAGCAGTCCACTGGGCTGTAATCTGTGATGACGGCGCTGGAACACCTTCAGTTGTTGACGGCGATTTGTCTGCATCAACAGAACTAGACGGTGCAACAGCAGTAGCACAATTTGACCCAGGAGAAACCTACATGATCGACTTAGTCGTTGGTGGCGGTGCTGGTGCAACATGTGCNCCTGCGCTAAATGAAGAGCACTCAATGGTAATCTCCGCTAATGGCGGCGGTTCAACCTATGAGACTCTATACTACCAGAGCACAACCCAAGGAGACCAAGTTGTTTGAGGTGATTATGATGAAGAAAAATAACGAAATTAAGAATGATGAAATCGGTTCTATTGGTATCGGTGCAATGATTGTATTCATTGCGCTAATTCTTGTGGCAGCAGTTGCTTCCGCAGTTATCATCCAAACCGGNGAGAAATTACAGCAAAACGCACAGCAGACAGGTTCTGATACTCAGCAAGAGATATCAGGAAAGATTTCTGTCAACTCAATATTTGTGTTTGATGATGCAGCATCTTACCTACTATACTTCGAGACCGCTCCAGGTTCTGAAGTTCTAGATGAAGCTACAACTGATTTCCAGATGACCTGTGAAACTGCAGNTGGAGCATACCAGTATGTTTCTGGAAGCTTCGCAGCAGCTACCGAAGTAGATGACGTCGGTGGTGCAGCAGTTGGTAACAACCTACAACCTGGTACAACATATGCGCTTGTAATGGACGCAGCACCTGGTGACGATTGCTCAGCAACATCCGTAGGAATCAACTCTGAAATCACACTTTGGATACACGTTGAAGGCGGAGGCTCTACTTACGAGACTCTGTACATCACAGATACTACCAGAGGATCACTAGTTATCTGATTCGAACTGGACCCCAAACAGTTGCTTTTCGAAGTACTGGGGTTCAATGAGAATTAGGAGGTACTGAAATGGCATGGCCATTCGGTAGCAGTGATAAGTCGGGGGATGCCCCTAGCGACCTCTCTGAGGAGCGCTTGCGCGTTATGTCTAACATAGCGATCGAGCAAGTTCCAATGCCTGAGCAAGGCGATTTAACTGAAGAGGATGCATGGACAATTTCCCCTGGCCCTACAAGGGCTAGACTCAACAATTCCGGATCTATTCCGGGTGCAGCAGCAGCCGCTCCGGCACAAGCACAGGCTAGCGTCGACACATCAGGTCTTGAGCGAATGATTTCCAGTCGCATAGACATGGTTGAGGATATACTCAACCGAGTCGAGAATAGACTTGAGGACGGTGTTGTAGCTAGTGCTGGTGAAGCAGGTTCTGAAGGTGCAATGTCTGGTGAAGTCGAACTTGGTGAAAGCGATACAATCGTTACTGCCTCGGGAGAAGTCATCTCAGCATCAGGCTCAGAACGTCTGAAATCGGATGATGCAGCACCTCTACTGGAATTGTATGAGGCTCAAGCCTTAGCATCTAATCCATTCCTAATCGCTCCGGCGCACTTAGGTGATGGTGCTGATGGAACAGTCGGTGCCCCGACTGTAGCAGCATTACTGCTTGACAATCTGACTGGTATGGCGGCAGTCTCCTTCACTCAGAAGGCGATGAGTTCTGGCATGCTTAGTGCAGATGAAGGCAGGCTTGTTTTGGCAATTGTTCAAATGGCAGCTCCTGGTGATACAGAGAGCGCATTAGAGGACCATTTGCCACACAGAGAGTTGCTAACATTCTCTGCCCTAATCTCCAATTGGAGAAGGGCTAGAGCACTCAGAGGTGGAGAGTGAAATGGGTAGCGTAGCAGTTGGAGCGATGGTGGTAGGAACCTCATTGCTAGTAGTATTCGCATTAGCGATGGCTACTCTCGAAGCGCAAGTGGATGATTCCATAGCGCAAATCGAGGCATCTGCTCAACCCGTTGCACAATTTACCATTGAGAACGCCAATAACGTTGAGGGAGCAGTGGTGTCATACACAATAAACAACGGCGGAGCCAACTACACAGCTGGCCAAGTCGAAGTGAATGGCAGTGCAGGCTCCTTCCTCGCGGACCTTGTGATCTCCGGAGGTACGGTTACTGGATTAAACATCCTTGACCACGGATCATCGTATCTCTACACCTCCTCGTACTTCTTGGAGGTCACAGGTCCTAACCTTGGTACGAACCTAAACATCTCAGCCACACTTGGAAATTTGGTTTATCTGAATGTTACCAACGATGGTAGCACGGATTTCTCCACAGATCTTGCATGGCTGTTTACAGATGGAGGTTCGCCAATAAATCTCTCAGATGGACATGATGGTTATCAACCAACCCTCATCTTCCCTGGAGAGACTTTCCAATTCTACTACGACAGCGGGGCACAGGCAACAGCTTCTCGTCTCGCTGTTACCATAGACGGCCAAACCAAGGCTGTTAGAGTTCTTTGAGGTTTTTCTATGGCTGACGGTGGTGCAAGTTCGATGATATTGCTAGTAACTTCACTGTTGATTAGCGGTGCAGCATCAGTTGTTCTCCTAGAATCATGGGGCGATCTTGCTGCGGCAAACGGTACCAATGCGAAGGGCAAAGCAGCAGANGCTGAAACCGATGTTTCCTTTAGTGGAGACAGAGGAGATGTGCTCCTTGACACCTCAGGCACTAATCAGGAAATTACCTTATATTTCCAGAATACCGGTTTACGAACACTTGACAAAAACTCATTTTCGATTTTCGTTGATGGAGTATCCGCCAGTGTTGTTGGTGCCACAACCCTATATCCTGCAAATGGAGTATGGGCTTCAGATTACGTTATCGAAGTGACAGTGTCTGATGCAAGTTTCAATTATGGAGATAATGACTTGGCAACTGTAACCATAATCGTTCAATCCACTGCAGGAGATGGAGCCAAAGGAACTGATTCTGAAACAGCGGAGGTGAGGTTGAGTGTTTGATAGCCCACCTAAACCGGTAGAAGACGGATACGAATTCACCTTAGAGCAAGACAGCCTTTCTAATGCAATGGGTGCACGCTTACCAAATAGAAGCCTGTGGATGATTCAGGGTGATGTTGGTAGCGGTAAATCTCTAGTNAGTCAAAGAATAATCTTCGGATTATTAGAGAATGGATCAAAGGTCCTAGTAGTTACAACCGAATTAACTACTCGTGGCTGGATTGAGCAAATGGAATCCATTGGCTATCCAGTAACTGATTATATCGCATCTGGGATGCTGATGGTTTTCTCAAGATTCGGTGTTATCGCAGAGGCAAAGGAAGGAGTCGACTTGTTTGATGTCCTGGAATCCGATGCGATAGAAAAAGCAGATGTTGTTGTGGTTGACTCGGCATCAGCATTGATGCCAGAGGGGCTTGAGCCTGCACAGCATCTTGCAACATTACAGAAGCTGCGAAAGATTTGCAGCGAATCACGCTCACTATTGTTAACTGTCGATCCAACAGAGATGGATGGCAAATTACTACACAAATTACGTTCATCATGTGAAGTTCTTCTAGACCTGAATGCAGGTTTCGTAGGTGGAGAAATCAAGAGGACAATCGTAGTTACTAGATTCCTCCGTGCTGCNGGCCCGGTTCAAGCAAGCGTTGGATGGCGTGTTGAGCCATACATGGGCTTCATCGTGGATATTACGGCGGTGAGCTGATGGATGAGGAACTTAAATTCCAACGTGGAGATCTTGAATCTGTCATGGCCGCCCATCCTCACGTTTCTCAATGGGTACAGGATTTTGAAGCAAAATATGGTAGCAGGCCGTATTACTACGGACCTCTAGACCGCGACGCTCGCAAAATCGAGCCAATGAATCTGATTTATATCACCAAAGAACCAATTTTTGTGCACATGTATCGTCCAGTAGACGAAGATGGTTCAGAAGGACAAACACTCTGGTTCGGCCTTGAACCTCAACTGACCGATGAAGAGGAAAACATTCGAAGGACTTTGATTGAAGTCTTACTCCAAGAAGCTCCAAGCGCACCTACATTCACTACTGATGATGAATTCGAAAACATTCTATCTGGAATGATTGATAGATACACTATCCTNGATTCAGAAGCGAGAGGTTCTGTGCGCAGACAAGGTAGAATGTGGGAAGTTCTAGGAATGGACGACAAGCGAATCATCGTAACCAAGGAGCAAAGAGATAGGCTGAGATATACGATTATTCGTGATTTGATTCGCAATGGACCACTTGAACCACTTCTTTCTGATGAAATGCTGGAAGATATACACTCGGTGGGACTGAAGCACGTTCACATGGATCACAAGGTATTCGGGATGGTAACCTCCAATATCCGTTTCCGCGAGAGAGATTTGCTGGCAAGATATCTCAGAGCAATGTCAGAGCGTATCGGAAGGCCGGTNTCTGATAACAAACCGATTATCGATGGNGCACTCTTAGATGGNTCTCGTATCAATATCATCTTCTCCGATGACGTATCTATGTTAGGTCCATCATTCACAATTAGAAAGTTCGCTGAAGAAACAATTTCTATCACTCAATTAGTACAATGGGGTACTATGAGTGCACAAGTTGCTGCATACATCTGGATGTGCCTAGAGTACGGAATGTCTGTATTGGTTAGTGGTGAAACAGCATCTGGTAAAACTACTACATTGAATGCGATTTTACCATTTATCGATCACAATGTCAAGATTTACTCAGCGGAAGATACGCCTGAAGTGAAGGTTAGGCACAAGATTTGGCAGAGACTGGTTACTCGTGATTCAAAGAACGAGGAAAGCAGAGTCGAGATGTTCGACTTGCTGAAAGCGGCTTTGCGTTCACGTCCTCGTTACATCATCATCGGTGAAATTCGTGGTGTNGAAGGTGCGACAGCATTCCNGGCTATGCAAACAGGTCACCCTGTTATTGCAACATTCCACGCATCATCAATCGTAAAGATGATTCAAAGATTCACTGGTGACCCAATCAATGTTCCAATCCGTTTCTTCGACAACTTAAACTTCGCAATTTTCCAAGAAGTAGTAGAGTTGAATGGTGGCATTGCTCGACGTATTACTGGAATTGACGAAGTAATTGGCTACAACAAACATAGTGATGGTGTCCTAACTAGGGGTATGTTCGAATGGGATCCAATCAAGGATAAACACTACTTCCGTGGTATGTTCCAATCGCATCTATTAGAGAATAAAATTGCAGCATTAGCTGGGTTTGAAAATAAGAGAGATGTGTATGATGAAGTGACGCGTCGAACTGAAGCAATTCAGACAATGGTCGATAGAGGATTAACTCATTATGACGATGTATTCGATTTACTGAACCTCTACTACAATAGTGGTTGGGATGCATTCCGCGCTGCTATTGATACCTGGGTTAGCATTACTGAACGCTGAAATTGGAGATGATTAGATGGAGCGAATGGCGACATGGCAGATTGCTCTGCGTCGTCTTGAGATGCCAGTTCCTCGCTTTCTCTTTGCATTCGTATTACCCGCAGCTCTGGCTGGTTTAGTCTCAGCAATTTTGCTAATTTGGCTGACTGGTGGGTTTGCTGAAGGAGGATTATTTGCAGGATTTACTGGTGTATTCCTGATAATCATTCTACCTCTATTGACTGGAGGTGCAGCAATTTACTTCCCGGTTCTAGAAGTAAATCGTTCTGCGATAAAAATCGAGAAAGAGATGCACATGTTCATCACCAGAATGGGNATTTTATCCCTTGGTGAAGTTGGAGCAGACACTATATTCGACATACTGCGCCAGATGAAAGATTATGGCGAATTAGCTCAAGAAGTTAAACGAATTGAAACTCTTGTAGACAAATGGCACACCTCTTTGCCAGAAGCAGCGAGAATTGTTGCTCAACAATCACCTTCTCCACTATGGACTGATTTCCTAGATAGAATGGCGTTCTCCATAGAAGCAGGTCAACCTATTGATGCCTTCATGCGCGCTGAGCAAGAGACTGTGGCTGAACAGTACAACACTCTCTATGACACAAGGCTAGAGGGTGTCGACACTCTAAAGGAGATTTATGTCTCACTTGTTTCCGCTGGATTATTCGGTTTGGTAGTTGCAGGTATTCACCTCGTATTATTCGAAATTGGGAATGGTAGTAGTGCTACGCCGATCGAATTAGCTACCAGAATTCGTTGGTTATTGCTTGCAGGATTCCTGTTCGTCACCATTCAAGTGGGAGCTCTATTTGCGTTTAGGGCAACAATACCCGATGACCAAACTTTCGCTCGTGACGAATTTGAGACGCCGTTTAGGTTGTTGTTTAGACAAACCTGGTTGGGCGCAGGTTTGGTTAGCATCGCTTTGTTCATAGTAACTATAATCGTTGTAATCGCCTATTGGGAAAGTCTGACTACGACCTGGGATAAGTATGGATTAATCCTTCTAGCCCTGCCTCTAACTCCATTACTGATTCCTTCAATTTTGGTTCAAAGAGAAGAAAGTAAAGTTCTGCGTAGGGATGAAGCATACCCTGACTTCATTCGTGCATTAGGTGGTACTGCACAGGCACGTAGTGCAGAACCTAGTGCTACAATTAGAGCACTACGTGGAATCGATTTCGGAATGTTGGACGAGTCAATCGATAGATTGGAGAAACGTCTGTCTACTAGAATCGACAGTGAGAGAGCATGGGATTATTTCGCAGCAGACACCAATTCTGCAGTTATCTCCCGTTACAACAGAATCTACATTGAAGGTTCACAATCGTCTGGCGAACCTGCTGAAACAGCAGACATGGTNTCACGTTCAGTCACCAATCTACTCTCGCTACGAAGGAGAAGGAGTCTTTCCGCATCTACAATGTGGGGTGTAGCGTTTGGTTTGCTAATCTCCTCNGTGGTGTCTCTGAATGTAACAATCTCAATTGTTCTACAACTTGGAGAAACTATCGCAGGTGTTGCGACAAGTATCTCAGAGACAACCGATATTGGTTCAATCTCTGATGCCGCAGGTGATTTCGTATTACCTGTGATGGAAGACCCTACAGCTGTTGCTGACAATATTTTGATGTTCAAAATAATTGCATCAATTCTGATTTTGGTTCAAGTTCTAGCAGTTTCTCTAATCGCAACACGACTTCGTGGTGGCGGCTTCACTAGTGCGGTTGGCCAGATGATCCAATTGCTATGGGTTGCGGCTCTTGCAAGCCTAATTTCTTCTTTCATCTTAGATGGCGCATCGAGCATGTTCTCGACATGAAACTACATCAAAAAATGGTCATCGAGAGCCCATCTCTTGTTTGATTCTCTTCTTAGTTGCTGCCCACGAGCAAATCGGGCATTTTGTCAAATCATGATTTCTTGCTGGGCAATATTCTCTTCCAAAGAATATGATTTGTAGGTGTAGTTTATTCCAAGATTTCTTTGGGAAAATAGCCTTGAGGTCCTTTTCTGTCTTGACTACATTAGTTCCGTTAGAAAGCCCCCATCGTGCTGCTAAGCGGTGAATGTGTGTGTCTATTGGAAATGCAGGGACTCCGAATGCCTGAGCCATGACCACTCCTGCTGTNTTGTGCCCAACACCAGGCAGGCTCTCCAATCCTTCGAAAGTATCAGGGATCTCTCCATCATATGATTCGACCAATATCTTAGCTAATTTTGAGATATTCTTGGCTTTAGTCGGAGCAAGTCCTACTTCACGGATCATCTCCTGGATATGGCTTACTTCCAAGGTTGCCATTCTCGCAGCATCGGGGCCATGGNGGAACAATNCTGGTGTAACTTGATTCACTTTTTTGTCGGTTGTCTGGGCACTCATAAGCACTGCAATCAGTAATTGAAACGGATTTTCATGGTCCAAAGGAGTAGGAGTTTCGGGATAGAAATCCTCCAGAATATCCAAGATAAGATGTGCTTTTGCTGAGCGTTTCACAGTATCAACCTCGANAATCTACGCCGTATTCTGCCCCATTAGCCCATGCCCACATGAAGCCCACAAACACTGAACCTAGAGGCACTATGTTGCAGAAAAATACCACTGCTGGAGAGTAATTATTCTCACTAGCACCAGTTGCTAGCCATCCTAAATATCCAATAATTGTACCCGGGAATATTGAAAGAAAACCAATTACAATTGCACGTATGAATCTCATCCAATCACCTAAGCCTCGCAGTCATGTCTTCTCCACTTAGTGAATTTAGAATATCGTTTTCCTCAAGCCAACCCTTACGGGCCACCATTACTCCATAGTCAATATCTCCTAAGCCCTGTATTGAGTGGGCATCAGGATTGATTACTACCGGTACGCCCAATTCCTTTGCACGCTTACANAATCTCCAATCCAGGTCTAGTCTNTAAGGNGATGCGTTCAGTTCTACTGCCTTCAGTTCACCTTCCTTATTGGCTTCAGACATGTGCTCAAGAACGGTATGCAGGTCGACTTCATATCCTTCCCTACCTTGTAAAATTCGGCCTGTAGGATGACCTAAAACAGTCGTAGCAGGGTGTTCCAAACACTTCAGTAAATCTTCAGTATTTTGTGATTCATCTCTGCCTCTCCAGCGTGTCATGGCGTGTACGCTAGCAACAACATAGTCAATTTGTGATAGAATATCATCAGGGTGGTCTAATTTGCCATCTTCCAAAATATCGGATTCAACGCCACTGAATAAACGGAAATCAACACCTTCTTTCTTCCATTCCTCATTGTACTTCTGCATAGTTTCATGCTGAGCAATCAAGTCATCAGCACTGACACCATTTGCGATTTGTAGAGTTGGTGAGTGGTCGGCAATTCCAAGCCAATTCCACCCCATCCGCCTTGCAGCATCGGCCATTTGTTCCAAACTTGCTTCGCCATCTGAAAGCGTGGTGTGATTGTGTAAAGCGCCTTTGATGTTGGATAGGGATATCAAATCAGGGAGTTCATCCGCCGCTGATGCTTCCATTTCTCCTAAGTCCTCTCTCAATTCTGGAGTCACGTATTGTAATCCTAAGTGAGCATATATGTCCGCTTCTTCAACCGCTGGGAGAGATGTTGCAGCAGCTTCTAGTCCAGTCAGNTCTGTTTCAGGCATCAAGCCAAATTCATTCAATTTCAGACCGTTGTCTTGAGCGACTTGTCTCATTCGAATATTATGCTCTTTAGATCCTGTGAAGTATGCTAAGGTGTATGGGAAAACGTGAGAAGGAACCAATCTTACCTGCGCATCGATTGTACCACCTGATTCTAGTTGCTCATATGATTCGCCACCAATCGCATCCAGTACGTTTGCATCTAGGTGGCCAAGGCTAAATCCACCTTCGAAAATGGAGGTGTCAAGAATAACTGAAACTTTGGAGTCTCCTGCTCCTTTGACATCAGCAATTCCTTTGAGAGATAGGATTTCATTTGTTACAGCCTCAACATCCTCTGGTTTTACTGCTGCGACTATATCCAAATCTCCAATCGTTTCTCTCCTTCTACGAGCAGAACCGGCTAGTTCTGCTCTTTCGACACCGGGTAGTTGCTTNATCATTGAAAGGAAAGTTTGCCCGTATCGCAAACCTATGTCTAGTCTCCTTCGGGCAGAGAATCTAGCAAGAAGGTCAATGCCGTCGAGGATTTTTTGCTGACTTTTAGCACCGAATCCCTTCATTGGAGCAACTTCATTCTTCACGCATGATTCTTGTAAATCCGCAACCGACATTACTCCTAANTCATCATGCAGCATCTTGATTTTCTTCGGCCCAACTCCAGGTATTCCTAGCATTTGGATTAGTCCTTCAGGTGTGTTTTCATGGAGGTCAACCCAATCATCTGGCCACATACCTTCTCCAACAGCTTTGGATATTGCAGAACCAAGACCTTTACCAATGCCTTTGAGATCGTAAATGTCGCCACTGGCAACCAATTCTCCTAAATCTTGTGACAATGAACCGATTAATCGAGACGCATTCTGATAGGAACGAGTACGGAACATATTGGCTCCTGAAAGTTCCAGTAACACTGCCATTTGATGCAGAGCAGTGCTAATTTGGTTACGGCTGAAGTATGGCGGACCACTTGCTCGTGGCTTTGCCAGTGTCCAAGATCCGCCTGCCATGACTCTTCCAATGCGTGTGGGTTCAAGAACTCCTGCCTTTTGGAGTAATCATGGTCGAGACAGAAATCATCGAAACTCTCGCCCAATCCATGTGTTTCTTGTCACTAACAGCGTTTATTTTCATAGCGACCTTTTCCAGAAATGAGAAAATGGAACTGATGGCCCAGAATTTCATCATGTTCTCTTTGCTGATTACAGCAGGAATTCTGTGGTGGTTGTCTTCAGCAGGTGGTGAATTGTGGGGGTCAAACTATCTGCCAAAGCCGCTTTCAGTGCTTTGCGTAGTAGTAGCGATCGCTGCCCGCTTGAACATCAAGGGCCAGAATGTATCCTTCGGGGCTAACCCTCACAGCATTGGTAGAAAAGAAGAGGAATAATCAGATTATTTCGCCTTCAGGATCTCCGGATTCATCTGCCATTTTTTGGTCGATGAAGGTGCGCATGTATTCTGGTAACTCGCCATTTACGAAGATTACATCGTTAACGGTATCCAGTTTTTTCAAAGAATAGTAAATCTGCATTGCAGTCATTGGAGTAGAAGAACAACCAACGCAACCACCGTCAAGAGATAGCATCACATTCCCGTCTGCGGTGTCAATAACTGTCACGACACCATCGTGAGCGTCTAACACCTCTTGGACAGGTCCAATCTCTTTTAGGACCTCTTCAGCAGTGATTGCCATTACTCTACGGGTGTTGCCCATCATCTATCAACCATCGCATTCAAGAGCAATACAATACTGGGGTATGCATGGGATTATTTTCGAAAGCCGAAACCTTGGAGTTCAAGGTATCTGGAATGAGTTGTGGTGGATGTGAAGGAAAAATCACCAAAGTATTGAATGAGATTTCAGGTGTAAAAAAAGTCGAAGCCTCCGCTTCTAGTGGTATAGTGATTGTGAAAGTCAAAGGTGTGGAGTCTCAAGAGATATCGGACAAAATTGTGAGTGTCGGCTTTGTAGTGGAATAAAGCAAAAACGCCATACGCCGTAGTTTTTCATGGGGATGTCCTTATGAAGGGGAGGTAGGTCGCCGGCCAGCAGGTGTATTTTATGGACATCGAGATAATGGCAGCCGGAGCAGCATTGGTCGGACTAATTGTTGCTTTTGTGTTATACAAGAAGAACGATAGTATTGAAATTGAAGATGAGAGAGTGGCAGATATCACTCGGGAAATCCAGGAAGGCGCAATGGCTTTCCTGTATGCTGAGTACAAGATTCTCTCAATATTCGTCGTAATTGTTGCAGGATTACTGTACTACGATACCGGCGATTACTACACTCCTGGAGCATTCCTAGCAGGTGCTGTCGCCAGCGTCCTAGCAGGTTTCTCTGGTATGAGAGCAGCAACTTCCGCTAACGGAAGAACAGCTATGGCAGCGAAGAGCGGTGGACAACCTGCTGCTCTTGCCGTATCATACAATGGTGGTGCAGTTATGGGATTGTCAGTTGGTGGACTTGGTCTACTCGGTATCTCATTGATTGCATACTGGCTAAGTTCTGGAGAAACATCTCACATTGAATCCGCTGCTGGATTCGGTATGGGTGCATCTTCAATTGCACTATTCGCAAGAGTTGGTGGCGGTATTTACACCAAGGCTGCTGACGTTGGTGCTGACCTTGTAGGTAAGGTCGAAGCAGGCATTCCAGAAGACGACCCGAGAAATCCTGGTGTTATCGCTGACAACGTTGGTGACAACGTAGGCGATGTAGCAGGAATGGGTGCGGATATATTCGAGTCCTTCGTAGGTTCAATCATCGCTGCAATGATTATTGCAGACGGTGATGGTTTTGGTGGTTCAAATTTCACAGGCTCTGCTGAGGATTACATCCTTCTACCAATCCTTCTAGGTTTGGTTGGTTACATCGCTTCCCTAGTAGGTGTTTTCTCAATGGCTTTCATGAAGGGAATGAAAGACCCTGCAGCGGCTCTAAGAAACACTACATTCATCGCTGCAATTCTATTCTGGGCAGGCGGTTACCTTGCAATTGACATGCTCAACATGGATGTTGATTCAGAAGTAATGCAAGCAGTGATCCTTGGTAGCGTGGTTGGAATCCTAATCGGACTAGTAACCGAATACTACACAGGAATTGAACCGGTAATGGGAGTTCCAACAAGAGCTATCCCTCACATCGGTGAGATGTCCAAGACAGGACCAGCAACAAACGCAATCGCTGGATTGTCAGTTGGAATGATGTCAACATTTGTTCCAATTCTACTAATTGCAGCAGGTATCTTTGGTGCGTTCAAGATTGGTGGCGATGAATTCGGCCTATACAATATTGCAATCGCTGCAATGGGTATGCTAGGAACTGTTGGTGTAACAATGACTGTGGATGCATATGGCCCAGTTGCTGACAACGCAGGCGGTATCGCAGAAATGGGAGAGTTAGGTTCTGAGGTTCGTGAAATTACCGATGCTCTAGATTCAATTGGAAACACAACAGCAGCAGTGGGTAAGGGATTCGCAATCGGTTCCGCTGCTCTAACTTCCCTAGCATTATTCGCAGCATACAGTACTGCGGTCACATACGATGAGTTCACTCTAAGTCTTGCAGATCCATCAGTGGTTATGGGTCTACTAATCGGTGGTGCACTACCATTCGTAGTTGCAGCAATGACAATGACCAGCGTTGGAAAGGCTGCAGGAGAAATGGTTGTTGAAATCCGTCGACAATTCAAGGAGATTGACGGCCTTCTAGAAGGAAGGGAAGGAGTCAAGCCAGATTCCGCAACTTGTGTTGACATTTCAACAAAGGCTGCATTGAGAGAAATGGTTGCACCAGGTCTTGTAGCAGTATTTGCTCCAGTCATTGTTGGATATGCATTAGGAGCATCCGCTCTTGGTGGAATGCTTGCTGGTGCTCTAGTAACCGGTGTTCTACTCGCTCTATTCATGGCAAACGCAGGTGGAGCATGGGACAATGCAAAGAAGGCAATCGAGCAAGGTCACATTGAAGGAGCAGAGAAGGGCGATGACGCTCACGATGCTGCAGTCATTGGTGACACAATCGGNGATCCATTCAAGGACACAAGCGGTCCAGCTCTNAACATTCTAATCAAGTTGATGAGCATCGTTGCGGTTGTNATCGCAAGTGGATTAGATGCAGGTTGGCTGTTCTGAGCAGAAAACCCGCATGCTGAAAAANNANNCCGTTGTGGGTCTNNNCATGCGTGCTTACTTGTTGTCGCTATTGATGTTAACAGTCAGCCTTGCTGGTTGTATCAGTAACGAGGATAATACCAGTACTGATATCGGTAATACTACTGAAGATGATTTGGTTTTACCTGAATGGCAAATCGGCGATCAGTGGTTGTATACTTTCATCACTCCACAGTTTGGAGAAGACAGTACCCGCTTAGTAGTCGCAGACATTCGTGATGATGATGGTCTATTCATGCTAGGTATCTCCTCGGAGGGAGAGGCTCAAAGGCATGCAGTAATCAACCACAACCCATTTTTGGGTAGAGTNACTATGNACGGNTTATCNGTNTANGAGAATGGNGAGCCNCAACCAGTTTTCAATTTCCCTTGGGAAGTTGGCAACACTTGGGAGTTCAGACTCTTAAGTCAAGATTGGAGTGCGAATACTGATAGCATCTATGATGGTGAAGTTACAGTTTCTGCAACCTCGAGTGAAGGCCACACACTTAGCTACACTTTTAGTGGCCGTGAGGGCTTCATCAAGAATCTTCAATGGACAGATAATGAGGGTGTAACCAACTTACAAATGAATCTCGTTCAGAAGCAAACAGGCTATACTGGAGATGTATTCTTTTATCGTGCCGGAGACATACATGACAATTTGTATGAAGAAAACGATCAGGAAGTTTACGATACATTTCTCGATGAGGGTTATTCTCCAAACGAAGCATGGGATACCTTAGTTTGGTATTTGGATGTAGAAATTAGCCAGCAAGGAGGCTCAGGCTCACTCAGTATCAAAGATCACCAAGGTGCGTCTCCTCTAACTCGAGCATGGGGCGCAGGAGCAACAGAAAAAGGCTCATTTGGTACAATACCATCTAATTCCGGCGAGCATTCAATCACAGTCACCGTAAGGGGTAGTGATTCCTTTGTTCATCTCAAAGTAGCAGGCGCTCTTGTCCGTTCTTGGACATTGTGAGGTTGCAATATGCCTACACTTGTCATGATGCANGGTATGACAGGTACTGCGGACATGATGCGTCCTTTCGCTGAGAAGATTTTACCTGAAGGGTGGAGTTTACTGGTCCCACAGGCTGAGTTTGAACATCCTAATCGAGGATACACTTGGTGGCGTTATGAGGGCGGAGATAATCCTGGACGTAGAATACTAACCGCCAAAGAGCTTTCAGATGTAGATTCATCATTGCTCAAATTGTCAAACATTCTTCCGGATGATGAACTGGTTTTGGGGGGATTTAGCCAGGGAGGCGCCATGGCCCAAGAACTGCTTCAATTCGATCTCAAAGTATTGGGCATTATCGCTATTGGAACTAGGGCGGTTCGCCCTCTGGAACTGAGGGGTAGGCTTAGGGAGATTTCTCCAAGTAAATTATTGTGGATGCATGGAGAATCTGACCACAGAGTTTCACTTGATGCAGGTCAAGAGATTCCAGAAATATTCGAAGAGTCCGGCTGGGATATTACAAAATTCCAGCATAAGAAGGGNCACATGATCCCGATTGAATTCCATGCCGCAGTCAGAGAATGGCTCGANAATTTGTGTTGAAAAAACCAATTGAAAAATTAATTTTNCAATTGGNAAAATAAATTGAATTTATGGCATTTTGCGGAAGGGCAGATGCCATAAGTTATGGCTGATTAGCCGAAACATGCCTTCCGCAAAAGCTCCTGTAAGAATCGATCTAGCGGGGGGTTGGTCAGACGCTCCTCCTTTCTGTGAGCAGGTCGGTGGCGATGTTGTGAATATTGCAATCAATCATTATGCACATGCAGATTTACAAATTGATGATTCAGGTAGGCTCAGCGTTTCCTACACCTGTGATGTTCCTATCGGAAGCGGTTTGGGAACAACCGGCGCAATCAATGTAGCATTACTAGCGGCAATCAAAGGTAAGGAAAATTCCGAAGAACTAGCATATCAATTCGAAAGGNTACTCGGAAATCACGGCGGNCGTCAAGATCAGTGGGCNGCTAGATACGGAGGNATTCAACATCTGAAGTTCATCGGCAACGATGTCGAGAGAGTCCACCTAGTNCCTCCGCCTTCATTCAATAGATGGATTGAGAAGCACTTGATTCTCGCAGATACGGGAATCAGACACACATCTGGAGATTTACACAGTGGAGTGTGGGCTAGATATGAAGAGGTCTTNCCTTACTTGATGGACATNAGACAGAGTGGCAGAGACATGGCTTCTGCAGTTCAGCGTGATGATAGGTTCAACGTTTGTGCAGCCATGAATGCGTATACTGAAGCAGTAGGTAACTTAGACCCAAGTCTGAATGAACCATATCAGATTCTTGTGGATATGCCAGATGTGCTTGCATGGAAAGGCATGGGTGCAGCAGCTGGAGGATTTGTCGGAATAATTTCTCGTAATCCTGAAGCAACAAAAGAAGCGATACCATGGGATGTTTTAGAGTGGCAAATAGATACAGAGGGGTTAAATCTCTCTGATTAAGCACAGGTTGAAATGAACCACTGGAGAGCGAAAGGCATGAGCAGAGTTGTCGAAGATGCCCAAGCATCAGAAGCGGATTTCGTTGTATATTCGACGACCTTTTGTCCTTATTGCGTCGCAGTGAAGCGTTTGTTTGATTCAAAGGGTCTGACATATGATGAGATTAATTTCGACCATGAGCCAGATGCAAGACATGATGTNGTATCTGAAACAGGTCATAGAACGGTCCCTGTTGTTATCGATAANNGNGGNGANAACCCNATGTTNATNGGTGGNTTNAACGAGACNCANAAGTATCTACGTTAATTTGCATGTANGTAGTATGCAGTGTTGATAACTCCTGCAAATGANACCCACAAGATGTACGGCCAAACCAACATTGATCCTTGCTTNTTACCATCGTAAGTCAGGTATGCATAAGCGATTGTGAATACAACCATCACTACTATCAGTAACAAAGATTGTAGGTATTTGGCATCGTTGAAAACGCTAGGCCACATTAGGTTTGCAATCATTTGAATCGCAAATAAAGCAATAGCAATATTTCGATAATTGATCTCACTTCGATTAACAATTGTAGTGTAAATGCTGATTGCCAACATGACATACAAGACACTCCAAATCGGGCCAATAATCCACCCAGGTGGTTGGAAGAATGGTTCGTATTCGGAATTAAATGTCAATTTCTAGCCTCCTAAAGTCAGTGCTCAAGAACAGAGTGCTCGTGCCGGGATTTGAACCCGGGTCGCCGGAATGAAAACCCGAAATGATGGACCACTACACCACACAAGCAGATATTCTCGCCCCAGCGTTGATTATTGATGAATGTTGGGGTCGACAGTTAATCCATTCCACCATCTAATTCCAAGCCACGACACGACAATCGCTACTATCAAAACCGCACCAATTAGGACTTCTCTGTCCAATAACCACCAGATCGCATCGAGAGCCTTTTGTCCGTAGATTCCGATAAGCAATGCTTCGAGGCCAAATCGCAAACCTCTTCCCAAAAGTCCTGCAATCACAAATGGTTTCATTTTCATCTCACCCATTCCTGCTGCCCAGCCAAATACCTTGTATGGGATTGGAGAGAATGCTGCAATGAATGTTCCAATTGTTCCGTACCTTATTGTCAAAGCCTCGATCTTCTCAAGGTGTCTTTCAGCTTTGAATCGGGTGAACAATGAGCGTCCCCACTTCCTTCCAACCCAGTATCCAACTATGCTGCCCAGGACACTTGATACAGAAATTACGGCCCATAGCCAAAAAATCAGTGCTGTGTTTCCTTGTGCTGCAACTAGCATTGGCAAAAATAGTAAATCAGGAGGTACAGGTTGGATTATTGCCTCTGTAAATGACATGGCTGCTAGACTTATCCAGCCAAACCCATCGAACCATTCGACAATGGTCTCTTTCCACGACATCCAAACCATGGGGTAACAACCACACGAATGAACCCTTTCTTAATCGAAGTCTTGATTGCTACAAATCCCGACCCATCACCATATGCCGGTACTCGATACAGCCGCATTGCTCCACTGGCCAGTGGAACGACTCCAAGGAGGGATTGTTGCGCATAGCCAATTAGAGGAGTTGAGAAAACTCTCTCCGCAAAGGGCAATGTTGCTTGAGTCCATCGAAATGGAATGGATGTCGATGGGAACTGGTGATGCAGAGGATGCAGCATCAAGAACTGGAGATTTACCTAGATTGAGTCCAGTGGACTTGGAAATCTTGGCAATCGCATTATCGACGGGTCAAACACTGTTCACTGACGATTATTCTCTACAGAATGTTTGCAGGCATTTGAACCACCCTTTCGAAGCCGTATCTAACAAACGGAGCCAGGAACAATGGTCTTGGCATCTAAGGTGCATTGGTTGCAGAGCAACAAAAAAAGCGGATTCAAAAGACGAGCAGGAATGCGAAGTTTGCGGCTCAGTTATGAAAGTCAAACGTACTAGATGACTATTCTTCTTCGAGTAATCTATCGATTTCTTCATCTGCTCCGAACATCGATGCAAATATTGCAGAAATCCATTCAAACATGAATCACTCTTCTGCCTTTGAAATTTCTTCAGCGACTTCTTCAGCAGTCTTGCCGGAGGGGTCGACTCCAGCCGCATCTGCTTTTTGTGCTAGGTCTACTGCCTTGGTCTTTCCACCAGCGTCTAAGTCAGATTCAGTATTGGCGGTTGAAGGCTCTCCAGTGACTTCTGAAAGTCCTTTTTGGAATTCACCTTTGGACTGTCCAGCTGCTCTTGCAAGTTTAGGTAGGCGCTCTGCTCCAAACAATAGGAAGAAGATTGCCAGTAGAATCATGATTTCAAATGGTCCGAACCTCATGTCGCTCCCTCTGATACTACCCAATCGCTTCCGCCTTGTCAATGAATCGGCTCTTAACCGCCAGAAACTGGCGGAAGCAGAGCGATTTCATCACCATCGAAAATAGGATGGTCTTCATCGACCTTTTTACCATTAACATTCACCATAAGGCCTTGACTGAGCCACATCTCTACCCCTAATTCTTCGATCACATATCGTACTGATGCATTAGGAGGGATGTTAACAAAAGTCTCCTTGCTGGCTAATTCCTCTGCTAGCGGTCCAAACGCGAGCACCTTTGCCTGCATGATTACGCCATCAAGCGGCATCTTATCAACCCGTGTCGCTGTGACATCGATAATGGCGGTCGCACTTTCCTGTGAGGGGCTCTGGAAGATATACGAAATGGGTGATGAAAAAGTACAGGCTGTACGCGGTATTGACCTGACAATATATTCCGGAGAAATGGTTGCTATCATGGGGCCATCAGGTTGTGGAAAAACCACACTCCTAAACATTCTTTCTGGAATAGATGACCCTTCTGCAGGGCAAGTTATGGTTGCAGGTAAACCACTATTCGGGATAAGCGATGATGAAAGAACAGATTTGCGCGGAAAAGAATTGGGTTTTATTTTTCAAAAGTTCCACCTGCTTGACGTCATGAGTGCACTTGAAAATGTCGAGATACCTCTACTATTGCTTGGCTCAAGCCCTGATGATGCCAAATTAAAATCAATTTC